>JBCCGX010000137.1:0-13282 GCA_039029035.1 Acidobacteriota bacterium
GGGGCGAAGCCCTACAGCATTTTGCATCTGGCCACCCATGGCGTGCTCGACACGCGACGCCCGGAGCTCTCGTCGCTGCTCTTCTCGCGACTCGACTCTGAGGGGCGGCCGATCGATGGCCACCTGCGTCTGTTCGACATCTATCACCTACAGCTCGATGCCGAGCTCGTCGTGCTGAGCGCCTGCCGCACCGCCCTCGGTCGCGAGATCCGCGGCGATGGTCTACAGAGCTTGGCGCGTGGCTTCCTCCATGCCGGGGCGCGCCGGGTTGTGGTCAGCTTGTGGAATGTCGACGACGAAGCGACGGCCGTTTTGATGGAGCACTTCTACCGCAAGCTGCTGCAAGACGGCCAGTCGGCCGGCGCCGCCCTGCGCTCCGCTCGGGCGCGGGTGGCATCCGACCCTCGCTGGCAAGCGCCCTACTACTGGGCCGGCTTCGTCCTCCAGGGCGATTGGCGCTGACGCAACGCTCGACTACACATTTCCGCCGCGATCGGAACTAGGTCTCTCGGGCGGTCCGCCGACCGTACCGTTCATTGCTTCCGCTCAGGCCTGCTCGAGGCCTGAGGATCGACCCAAGGGAGATCCCGACATGCGCCACACGTCGTCTTACCGAGCCTTGTTCGCTTGGCCGCTCCACGTCCAGCGCTGCTCCGTTTGGCTGGGCCTGATCGGCCTGGCTTGCCTCTTGCCTCCGACGGCTTCGGCCGCTGAGCTCAGCCTGATGGCCGGTTACCGTTTCGGCGGGCCTGATCTGCAGATTCCTTCATTCGCCTGCATCTACATCTGCCCTGAGCCGGTGGAAGAGCAGGTCGACGCCCGCGATGGAGAGGCCTTCGGCCTGATCTTGGATGTGCCCTTGCGTGACCAGCTGATGTTCGAGGTTTTGATCAGCCACCAGGAAGGCGAGTTCGATGTCGATGACTTCCTCGCCTTCGAGATCTTTCCCACCCCCCAGCAGACTCACTTCGATTTGACCTATCTGCATGTCGGAGTTTTGCGGCAATGGCAGCAGAGCAAGGTTACGCCATTCGCCGCGGTGGGCTTCGGTGTCGCTCAGCTCGAAGCCGACCAGCCACCGTTCTTCTTCGGGACGATCGACGAGGATCGCCTCTCGGCCAGCCTTGCCGGCGGCGTCAAAGTGAAGCTGTGGAAGTGGCTCGGACTGCGGCTCGAAGGGCGAGGCTACTGGACCGATATGCCGGAGTCGGTCGGTAAGGACCTCGTACAGTTCGAGCTCAGCTCGGGCTTGACCTTCAAGCTGTAGGCCTGGAGCAGACCTGTCGGTCTCGAGGACCCATGGGGTTGAATGGCCGGCTCGGGCCGACGAGCCGCTTCGGCGCCGGGCCGGCTGAGTGTTAGGCTGACCGCAGTGCGATGTGTCATGCCGTGCAGCAGAGAGTCTGCCGTGTTCGAGGGCTGTGTTGGCTCCTCGCCTTCTTGGTCTGGATCGGGGAGAGCCAGGCCGAGCCGGCGAGTCGGCGCAGCCCTGCTCTAGCGCCGGATATCGTCCGGGCCGAGGTCGATCTGGTCGTCACCGACGCCAAGGGATGGCCGGTGACCGACCTCGCGGCGACCGATCTCGAGCTCTTTCGCGACGGCGAGCGGCAAGAGATTCTCTACTTCGCACGGCCTGCCGACGCAGAGGTCGCGCCCGCCACTCCCGAGCGATCGCGACACGTCGTGGTCTTCGTCGATAATCTGCGTCTCTGGCCCAAACGGCGCAACGCCCTCTTGCGACGTCTGGGTGCCTTCGCCGAAGAGCGCCTCGCCCGCGGCGATCGCATCACTATCGCCGCGTTCGACGGCTCCATCGAGCTCCTGGTGGTCGACTCGCTCGACGTCGGCGAGGTCGTGAGCGCTTTGGCAACGCTTGAGTCCCGCCCCAGCGCCATGGCCGGCCTGGCGCTCGAGGCTCGTCGCTTGCGCCAAGCGCTGGCCGAAGGCATTGAGCTGTCGGCGCTACAACCCCGAGTCGAGAGCTTTGTCGGGAGCTTGCGGCGCGACGTCGGTCGCTCCCTGGCCGGCCTGGAGGTGACGATCCAGGCACTTGCACGACCCGGAGTCGCGACCTCGATCCTCTACCTCTCCGATGGCCTGCCGGCCTGGCCGGGGGACGAGCTCGTCGAACTGGCCGATCCGGTCGAGGCGCCGCGGATCCAGGTGCGAGTGCGAACCGTGCGTGAGGGCTCGATCACCTCCGACGCCTTACCTGTCCGGATGGTGCAGTTCTTGGTCTCGCCGCCCAGGTCTCAGGCTCGGCCTTGGCGCCTGGCTGAGCTGGCCGGGGCGACGGACGCCTTGACGGCTCTGACCCGCCTCGCCAACCGACACGGCGCTTCATTCTTCCCTGTGCGGCCTTCCGCGTTGCTCTTCCCTTCGCTCTACGGCTCACGAGCCGGGGCGCGGGGGCGGGCCGATCCGGTCGGTCCGCTGCAGCGACTGGCCGAAGCCACCGGTGGCGATCTTCTGCCCTACGGTCGCTTCGAGAAAGCCCTGACTAAGTTGTCTCGGCGGCTGGACTCGACCTACACCGTCGGTTTTCAGGTCGCGACCCTGGATCCGGCGACACTCCACCGCCTCGACGTGCAGCTGGCTCGCAAAGGCCTGAAAGCCCACTATCCGAGGGCCCATGCATCGGGCGGGCCAGCGGTCGGGTCTAGGGAAGATCCGAGCCCGAGCCCGAGTCCCGGCCCGCTGCCGCCACCGCTTCCGACAGTCCCTCGGCAGTGATGAGCTTCTTCTCCAGCAGGAGCTCGGTCACGGCGTGGAGCTGCTGACGCAAAGCCTGCACTTGGTCATTGGCGCTGGACCGTGATCGCTGGATGGCCGGCGACTCATAGAATCTCGGCCCGCCGTAGAACTCGGCGAAGAAGTCGGCCGGCTCGATCCCGATCACGTTGAGGATCAGGAGAATTTGCTCCACGCGCAGATTCTTCTGTCGCGTCAGGAGCTGGCTGATGTAGCTCCGCCCCCAGCCGAGAGCTTCCTGTACCTCGAGCTGAGTGAAGCCGCGCTCACGGATCTTGTTGCGTAGCAGCGTGAGATAACGCTCTACTTCGTGGTCGACTCTGTCCATGGAGGCGATTGTCCTAGTTTTTTGGTTGAGATACAAGCATCTCAGAGATTCTGCGACAGGACGTAGTTTACCTGCTCATTTCGGGTATCTGAGTCTATTTGGAGTCTTCAGATAACGGTGAGCCAGGTCGGTCGAGGCACATTGTACGAAAATCGTCGGGTTTCCGAAGACGGCTAGTCCGGCCGGCGACGGCGGTCCCGGGGCGCTGGTCTGCGCCCAGACTAGCGATGTCGAATGACGAAACGGATCACGGCGGCCAAGCGCGACCTGCTGTTGCCTTCTACCGGACCGGGGATGGCCCGGCCCGGCCGCAGCTACTCGGGGGAGGTCACTTGGGCGACGTAGTCGTCCAGCAGCCGCTGCGAGGCATCTGGGATGTCGATGAACTGCATGCCCAGGGCACAGCGTTCGTCGTCGATCTCTTCGAGATACACCACCTTGCCCTGGACCTCGATCAGGGTATCGCCCAGGGCCAGGGTCAGCGAGACGACTGTGCGCAAGGGTAGGGGATGGTAGAGCTCGAGACGAATGCCGCCCTGGGAGATGTCCAGCGTTCGGCCCGTGGCGAGATCGGCACTGAAACCTTCTTCGTCGAAGCGGTTGATCTGCACCAGGTTGAGATTTTCGATGCGCGGATAATGGCGTTCGTTGGCCGGTGGATTCGACATAGGCACTCCTTGGGTCAGGCGGCGATGCGGTGGCGCAAGCCTATCGCCAACCCGCCTTTCTCACCAGCCTTCGCCTCTGGCTCAGGCCGCAAAGAGATGTCGGATGCGCTCGGTCAGGGGATTGTCGGGCGAGGCGCTGCTGCTGCGCAGCAGGGAGAGGTTGGCGGCCAGGAAGCGGTTGCGCCAGACCGGCGACACGTGGCCGTAGTCCTCGATGATCGCCGAGCTGTACTTGTAGTCATGGGTGTCGTCACCCTTGAGAAAGACCAGTAGGCGGGCGGCGTCGATGACCGACTCGGCGCGGGTGCCGTGCTCCAGGCTGGCGAGCAAACCCAGGGTGGCGCGACGCCGGTCGTGGCCGAGATCGGCGAAGATCTTCTCGACCGTCGGTGCTCCTTTGGCGGTGGCGGTGACGTCATCCGGGCGCAACTGATCGATGCGCTCCTCCACCAGAGATCCCGCTGCCGCCATCTCCGGGCGAGTGAAGCCGGTCGGCCGCCGCCGCACGCTGTCGTGGCGAAACATCGCCAGATAGGCGGCGTTCTGCAATAGGAGGAAGCGGCGAGTGGCGTCATCCTGGGTGGTATGGAAGGCGAAGCGCATGGCGTTGGTGTGGGTTTGGGCATGGAGAGAGAAGATGTTGGGATGGCGCATGATCTGCTCGGCGGCGGCGGTGAAGAAGCCGTCCCAGATCGACTGCAGAGCCACACCGCGGTTGACCAGTTCCACCACCTTGGCCGAGGCGTTCTCGCTCGTGCCCTCACGTAGGGTGGCGAGCAGATCCACCGTGGCACCGGCGTCGTCCCGGCCGTGCTGCCAGCCCGGTCGCAACTGGGTTACATACCGCTGGTTGAACTGCATTGGGCGCAGGGTACGAAAATCGGAGCTCGGCTTGCGGCCGCCCTGACAGATCACCAAACAGCGCGCCAGGGACCTGAGAACGCCTTCGGCGTGCTCAGTGCCGATCACCTGCAGCGTGCGGTAGCTGTTGGCGCAATAGATCGCCTTGTGGCCGATGTGCAGGTAGTCACGGGCGCCGTAGAACCACAGTTTGTCGTAGATCTCTTCGACACTGGCTGAGCGCACCCAGGCCGCCATCGCCCGATCGGCGGCTTCAGGATCCCAGCTCTCCATGGCGTCGGCAAACGCCTGGGCCGCGCGATGGCTCGGCGGCAGCTTACTGTCGCTGAGGGCCGGCATGGTCCAGTCGCCGTCCTCCACGTCCCAGGCCTGGGCGACCTTGAAGTGATCGATCGCCCAGAAGACCGGCAGCCAGCGGTCGGCGGGCGGCGAGGCGAGGCTCGCCATGTGGGCCGAGTTGACCACCATGGCGATGTGCAGCTTGCCGCCCGCAATCGGGCCGGGGTGCACGTTGCGTACCCCGGCCAGCATGATCGCCGCCAGGACCTCGCGGTAGCCCAGGCCTGCACGGGTACGCTGCGCCACCTCCTCCAGCAAGCGTTCGCGCGGCGTCTCTTCCAGCAGGCGCACCAGCGGTTCGATCTCCGGTCGGAACTGCACGATGTCCCCCGGCACCCGCGCCTCCTCAGCCGACACCGCTCCCAGTCGCCGCAGCCAGGGCAGCTCGCCGAGGCCGAGGAGGGCCGCTCCGCTACAGGCTCCGGTGGCGAGAAAACGGCGTCGGGAGACCTCGGATGCGCTCATGGCGGCCCTCCTGGTAGGTGTGGAGTTGTCTCAGCACCACCAGCCTACCCGGAGAGTCTCGGCCCGTCAGCGCGCAGCGAGGTTTCTTACCGGCTTCTTACAGATCGGGCTAGAGAGTTTGCGTCGCGTTTCGGCGCAGAGAGAGACAGCGCTTAGGGCAGAACGTCTGAATCCTTTCAATTCCTACCGGTCGTTTGGTAAAAAGGGAGAGTCAAACCATCAACAGCCACTCGCCGCTGGCAGTAATCAAACCAGGAAACCCATGGATTCACTCAAAAGGCTGATGCCGTGAGACTGCTTGTCGACCGATGGATGCTCTGCTTGCTGGTCGCTACCGCTCTGCCTGGCCACATCGCGCGCGGTGAGGCGCCAGACCCGGTCGCGTCCGATCTGGCCGAAGTCCGGCGTAGCGGCCACCTGACGATGCTCTGCTGGCCACACCAGGAGAGTCGATTCGTTCGCCGCATGGTCGCCGAGTACGGCGAAGAAGGCCTGCACCGCTTTGCCGGAATCGATGTCGAAATCCTTCGTGGCTTCGCTGAATCCTTGGGTGTGCGACTCGAAGTCAAGCCCATGCCGCAGAGCTTCTCGGAGCTCTTGCCTTCGTTGCTCCGCGGTGATGGCCAGGTCATCGCCAGCTCGTGGACCATCACCGAGGCTCGCGCCAGCCAGGTTGACTTTTCTCGGCCGTATCACTCCGTCGAGAAGCTGGTTCTTGCCCGGCGCACCAGCCAACTAGCCTCGGTAGCGGACTTCGTCGGCCTGACCGCTGCGGTGGTCGCCGGCTCGAGCCACGAAGAGCACCTGTTGGCTCTCGGGACCGAGAGTCTCCGCATCGAGCAGACCGAATTCACCTTCCAGAACTATGCCGAGGTGGCGGAGGGCCGAGCCGACTTCACCGTGGTCGACTCCGGGGCGGTGCAGAAAGTGCTCGAAGAGAACGTCGAGTTCGCCAATCTCACGACCGCCTTCGTCTTCCCACGTGAGGATGAGTACGGCTTTGCTGTCGCCCCAGGGAGCGATCTTTTGGCACCGCTCAACGCCTACCTGCAAGAGATCGAGAAGAGTGGCGAGCTCGAGCGCATCAAGGCGCGCCACCTGCAGGCAGCAGATTGATCTCGAGTCGAGGCGAGATCGTGAACCCGACCAGCTACTCGAGATGTTCGAGCGAGAACAGGTGATTGGTCTCGACTAGTGGTGAGTGGCAAGCGCGGCAGGCGTTCAAGTCCTTGTCCGCCACAGAGCCGTTGGGTTTGAATGCGGCGAACTCCCAGTTGCCATTGCGCAGCCCTTCAGGATGACCTTGGCCCAGGTGCTCGCCGCGCTCCATGACCGCGATCAGGGCCAGCTTGTCCCGGAGGCGTCGTCCCAGCTTTGAAACCATGACCTCGCCATTGCTATCGAGCTTGGCTTTATAGACTTCTCCCACCACCACCGAGCCGAAGGGGAGCTTGCCGTGCTCGTCCGGGCCTTGCATGGCCAGATCGTTGGCGAAGAGTCGGATAATCTGGTCGTGATTCTGCACCCGATCGAGACTCAGGTAGTTCGTAAAGGTGGCTCGATAGTCGGCCGGAAGCTGCACCGCGCTGCCGGCCGTCTGCGTCGTCGCGACGGCGGTCTCTTCTGCCGTCTTGGCGACGGCGTTGCTGGTTTGGAAGGCACCGAAAAGCAGTGCTGCGAGGGCGAGCGAGCCGTAGAGCACCGACCGCAGGCGCCGGGTTGAGAGCTTGCTCTGAGGGTCGCGCCGACTGGGCTGATCGGGAAGGGTGGCAGACATGTTCAACTCCTCTTGAGTGTGATTTAGTTCGTGTGCGAACTATGGGTGAGGATACGAGGCTAGCAGCGGCTTGTCAACTAGTTCGTCTACGAACTAAACTGTCTCTATGAGTGATGAGACATCACCTCCGGCTCCTCGGCTCGGCGATCAGCTCTGCCATGCCCTATATTCCGCTTCGAGTGCTTTGACCCAGGCCTATAGGCCCCTACTCGAGCCTCTCGGTCTGACCTACCCGCAGTTCATCGTCATGATGGCTCTATGGGAAGATGACGACGTCCCCGCGAGCACTCTGGCCGGCAGGGTCCGGCTCGGCAAGTCGACAATGACTCCTTTGCTGCGCCGGTTAGAGGGCAAGGGCCTCGTCGAGCGTCGTGTCAATGCGGACGACGAGCGCCAGCTGAGGATCCGCCTCACCGCTGCAGGAGCTGACCTGGCGACTGCCGGCAGCCAAGCTGCGGACCAAGCCTTTTGCGCTACCGGCTTGGATCTCGAGGAGGCTCTCGAACTGCGGCAGCGGTGCCTCGAGTTGATCGCAAATCTCGATCGCGACTGATGGCGCAACGCCACCCATCCGCTGGGAGACGATGCGGCTCGATCTGCCACTCGGTCCCCCGCGCTTCCATTTCACGCTGTCACCGGACAAGTAAGTCGTCGACCGTCGGTCCCTACCGGCTTCGAAACGATGAATGACGGGCGATCGTCTGCCAGCCCGGTGTAGCTTCTTTGGCCCCTAGAGATCGCCAAAGTCGAAGGTCTTGGCAAGGACCTCTGCGGTCCGACTTCTTGGATTCGACAACAGGAGCTTCGCGATGCATCCCAAACCCATGTCTGGCTTGTTGCTGGCGGCCGCCCTGGCCCTCGCGCCCACAGTCATCTTGTCCCAAGTCCCCATCGACGTCATGCCAGTCAAGATCTTCGAGATCCTCGATGTGCAGGGCGCCCGCCTCGGCGCGGTGGTCGTTGCCGGTAGCTCTAGTCGTGGCTTTGTGGCGGGCAGCGAGACTTGGCGGTTCGAGGAGGCAGCACTGTTCGAAATCGCGCAGCAGGAGAGCCTGGAGCTGGCAGTCTGGGCGGAAGGTGATTGGGACAACCCCTGGGTCGTCCAAGCGTTGGCTTGGTGGCCCGCCGACCCGGTTCAATGGGTGCATCCGACGACAGTCGAGTGGACATCGCAGGGCGAAATGCGGCCGCCCATTGTGCCCGGCGGTACCTACTTCGGCAACGCCACCGTCGGTGGTCTGACGATCCGCTACGCGCCGCGCGGGCCCTCGTCCCTGACCTGGTTCAAGCTCACCGAAGGCGCTTTCATGGCGATCGGAGACGGCGCCGTCCTGCAGCGCTACAGCGAGCCTCCTGCCACTGGATCTTGGTGGCAGGGGCGGATCGAGGCCGAGCAGTGACTCGGGGCACCCGCCTCTTCGTTCAGCGTGGTGCCTTCGCTCGACACGCACGCGCTCGATAATTGGCTGGCACTATGCCGACGCCGAGGCGCTAAGGCTCGCTTGCCAGCTCTGACAGGATCTCTTCCGCTGCTTCGCGTACGGCGAGCTTCTCGTCCGCCAGAGCTCGGCGGATGATCGCTAGGGTACTCGCGCTAGCGATCCGACCGAGGGCATAGACGGCTTCTTCACGCAGCGAAGGATCGGGATCGTCGAAGGATCTTCCGCTGCGGCTAATGTCCGTGCATATGCATCTAGACATGATGCTGCAGAGGTGGAAAACCTTCGAAGTATCTTCGGCTCTCGTCTCAGCACCTTGGCACTCAGTGCACGACGGCTGAGCTCGACCGAGTGGCCACTGTTCTCTAGGCGTCCCGAGTCGTGGCTACAGGCAGTGGTGGTGCGTCCAGAGCTTCCCTGGACAGGTCTGGAGAATTGCACAGGCAATCTGGGAAGGTGGCCTGAGAATTCGCCACGCTGCAACCGGTAGGCCACCGGGCAGCCCGGCGTTGGACACGCTTTGGAGAACGAGCCGAGTGATCGCGTCGGAGCGCGACATGACCCTCGCTGCGGGCGGCTAGAGAGCCTCAGCCTGATCCAGGGACGCCGCAGCGGGCCGCCTAGGGCGTGCGCGAGGTGCTAGCAGCAGCGACGCAGAAGGATGACGGTTTGATCGTCGCCTTGCGGCAGGCCTTGGGCGAATTCGGTCACCGCGCTGTCGATGCGGTGAAGGATCTCCGACAGGGGCTGCTGGCGGTACTCGGTGAGCAGGTCCGTTAGGCGCTCGAGACCAAACTCTTCGTCACCTGGCTCCTCACACTCGGTGATGCCGTCGCTATAGATGCACACCAGGTCGCCAGGGCCTAGCTCGAGGGTGGCGGCGCCGAACTGGCCTTGGGCCATGAGGCCCAGGGGCAGGCCGGCGGAAATTAACTGCTGAACCTCGCCGGCTTGGCGTATCACCAGCCCCGGGTTGTGACCGGCGTTCAGGTAGGCGAGCCGATGCGCTTCGGTGTCGAGGGCGGCGAGCAGCATGGTGATGAATTTGTTCGGGCTCGACGATTCGAAGATGTGGCGATTGAGCCGCTCGATCAGGGGAGGGCCAACCTCCATCTGGTCGAGCAGTACCCGCAGCGCCGAGTGCAAGGTAGACACCAGGAGCGCTGCCGGCACCCCCTTGCCTACCACGTCGCCCACCACCATGCCCCAAGCGCCTTTGCCGAGACCGTGGAAGTCGAAGTAGTCGCCGCCGGCCTGGCGTGCCGGTCGGTTCCAGCCGATGACCTCGTAGCCCGGGATCTTGGGCATGGTCTTGGGCAGCAATTGCTGCTGGATCTCGGCTGCGAGCTCCATCTCGCGCTCCAGGCGTTCCTTCTCGAGGGCCAATTTGTGCAGCTTGGCGTTCTCGAGCGCGATGGCGGCCTGGTTGGCGAACAGCGACAGGGTGCGCCGATCGGTGGCCGGGAACGGGCCGACCCCGCGCCGGCTCTCCTTGTCGGCCACCACCAAGACGCCGCGGGCATCGTGCTCGATCTCTACCGGTACGGCCAGGAGGTGGCTGGCACCGGGGATCCAACCCTTGGGGCCTTCGCCCTCGCCTTTGGCAAAGGCGGACACCTGGTCGTCGTCGGCTTCGAATTCGTCGAGCGCTGCGCCGCCGAATCGGCTGGTCAGCCGGTAGCGGCCGGTATCGAGCAGGTAGAGGGCACCGCGGCGGGCATCGAGCAGAGAGACGGCGCGCAAGAGCGCTTCTTCGCACAACTCCTCTAGATCGAGAGTCGAGGCGATAGCGAGGCCGACGTCGTAGAGCGCTTCGAGCTCGACCCCGCGAAACTTGGCCTGAAAGCGCTGCTCGTGGATCTGCTGCTTGAGCTGGCTGATCCGTGCTCCGGCAGCCAGTAGCAGCATGGCATCGGTCGACTCTGGGGTGCCGTCTGTGCCGGTATGCAGCAGCAAGGCTTTGGGTAAGGCGACCTGGGTCCAGCCGCCATTCACCTCGGCAGCCTCCGCGATGCTCTCCGGGAAGCGGGTCGAACCGCTGTGGGCGAGTTGTTGAAAGACTCCGTCGAGCTCGGTGTAGAGGCTCGCATCGACGGCGTGCGCCGCACAGAAGCGGCGCAGCTCGAGCGCCAGCGCCTGGCGGTCGTCAGCGTCTTTCTTGGCGAGCGAAAACAGCTGGCTCCAGGCCTCGTGGCCCGGCGGAGCTGTTGCTCGATGGGGAGAAGACATCGTCTCCTGGGTCATGAGCTCTCAACAGCCGGAATGGAACCCGGCACAGGTGCCAGGCAGAATCTATGGGGCCAGGGCTTGTACGGCGTCGTCTTCGTCCGGGTAGATCCCGGCGTACTGCGCCAAGCCCATGATGTGGAAGGTCTTCTCGATCGTCGGGGTCAGGCTGCAGAAGGCCAGCTTGCCGTCGATCTCGAGCATCTTCTCGATGATCTCGATCAGGATGGAGATCCCGATCGAGTTGACGATTTTGGTGCCGGCGAGATTGAGCAACAGGTTCTTCTGTCCCTTGTCGATCAATTCATAAGCAACCCGGGCGATCTCTTCACCGCCCTGGTTGTTGATATAGCCGTCGGTGTAGATCACTGCCAGAGAGTCTCTCTGGTCGTCGACGGTCAGCTTTAGGCTCTCAGTCATCAAATGCCCCCGTCATCGCATCTTTCGCATGACGACAGTGGTTCCTTCGGTGTCGGATCGGAAATCGACCTCGTCCATCAATCCCCTGATGATGCGCAGGCCGTGACCCCTCTTACGCGGGGCCTTGGGGTTTTCTTCGGTTTTCCGCTTCGGAAGCTTATCAGGCGAGAAGCCGACGCCGGCATCCCGGATCGTAATCTGCAGTCCGTTGGGCTCGATTTCCGTGCCGAGAACCTGTAAGGAGATTCTGACTTCGCGGTCTTGAGCGCCGCTATGCTCGAAAGCATTGATGCAAGCTTCGACGACCGCCATCTGGATCTCGTCGATCTTATCCGCGCTCAACCCGATCTGCTCCCCCATGGCACAGGCCGTCTTACTGGCCGTAAGCTCCATATTGGGGATCATGGGAAGCGTGAGCTTCACTTGCTGCATAGCACATGCTCCGGCAACTTGCCGGTTAGTCGGTCGTGCAATCTTCAGAAGGTCAGGTAAACCTGGAGTAGGTAGACCACGATGGGGTGAATCTTGTTCTGCAGCAAGAGCCAGGTAAAACTCAACAAGGTGCCAGCCGAAAAAAGCGCCTGGGCGGGAACCTTGGGAACTGCGACTTCGCGATTTCGAAGCGATTCTAGCATGAGAGCCTCCTCACAATTTCAGGGTTTTTCAAGGCAAGCTCTCTGCCAAGTCGCGACGAGATTCGGTAAATCTTTGGCAAATTGTTGAAAACAGAGGAGTTAATTGGAGGTGAGGGGGCTTTGGTGCCAGCGTCGAGCCTTCAGTGGTGCGACAAAATGTCGCGAATCGACTCGGCGATCGTGTGACGGGTGGCTGGCGCCCTGTTTTGTAGGGCTTCTGAGGCCATGTGCGGCAAAATGTCACGCATGCGGCAAAATGTCGCGTCAATGCCCTTTGCGCTGCAAGGTCCGTCGATCGATGCCGAGGATTCGAGCGGCAGCGCTCTTGTTGCCGTCGGTCAATCGGATCACGCGCTCGATGTGACGGCGCTCGACGGTGCCCAGGTCGAGCGGGTC
Organism: Acidobacteriota bacterium; assembly: GCA_039029035.1. GTDB lineage: Bacteria > Acidobacteriota > Thermoanaerobaculia > Multivoradales > J023 > JAAELT01. Next base: position 12,306 of record JBCCGX010000137.1, read on the forward strand.
TTCAGCTCCGTCGGTCGAGCTGCCGAGAAGGCTGCGGAGTAGGCCGGCGTCGATTGTGCCGTCGGCCAGGGAGACCGCGCCCTCGATGAGGTTCTGCAGCTCGCGGACGTTGCCCGGGTAGTCGTAGCCCAGGAGCATGTTCAGGGCATCCGGCTCCAGGTGGGGGGGCGCGATCTGCTCACGTTGGCAGAACTCTTCGGAGAACAGACGCACCAGATGGGGGATGTCTTGCCGTCGCTGGCGTAGGGGCGGCAGCTCGATGTCGACCCCTTTGAGGCGATAGTAGAGGTCTTCGCGAAACCGGCCTTCCTCGACCAGGGACTCCAGATTGCGATGGGTGGCGGCGATCACGCGCACGTCGACCGGGATCGCTTGCTGGCCGCCGACGTGGGTGACCTCACGCTCCTGCAGAGCCCGGAGTAGCTTGACCTGCAGTGCCAGCTCGAGGTCGCCGATCTCGTCCAGGAAGAGGCTGCCGCCATCGGCGAGCTCGAACTTGCCCCGCCGCGCCTGCACCCCGGTAGCGACGCCGCCCTCGATGCCGAAGAGTTCGCTCTCGAGCAGAGTCTCGGGCAGGGCAGCGCAGTTGATCGCGATCAGTGCGCCATCGCGTCCGGACAGAGTGTGGACCAGTTTGGCCACCAGTTCCTTGCCGGTGCCGCTTTCGCCCTTGAGCAGCAGGTTCACCTTGCGTGGTGCGACGCGTTCGACAACTTCCACCACCTGCCGCATCGGTGGTGCCTGGGCAACGATGCGCTCGCCGGCGAACTCGGCCACCAAGCGATCCTTGAGGATCTTGTTCTCTTCTTGTAGGCGCTCGCGCTGGGTGGCCAGATCATCGAGCTGGCGGGCGCTGTCGAGGGCGACGCCGGCCAGCGCCGCCACCGATTCGAGGAAGCGCTGGTCCTCGGCGCTGAACGCCGGGTCGGGGTCGCCGCGCGATTCTTTGTCGACCAGCACGATATAGCCCAGGTAGA
>JBCCGX010000138.1:0-13270 GCA_039029035.1 Acidobacteriota bacterium
ACCGGAAGGGACGGCGGCGCGACCCAGAGCACCGCCCTTCAACAGACAATCGACTTCTAGCGTCGGGTTGCCGCGCGAATCCAGAATCTCACGCGCAACCAGCTCTTCGATATCGAACATCCAGTCTCCAGATCGGTAAAGTGTTGTGGGATCGGGGCGTCGAATCACGGCCTCTCACCGGTGTGACTCGCCAAGCCCGAGGGACGATAGAGGATACCCCTCCCGGGTCGACCGGGACAATACTTGGCGACGCAGAAGCGCGACAAAACTCTTGACACTGCCTATCTTCTGTGCCATTCTCCGCCTTCGCTTCGGGTGACCCCCGGCGCGGAAACCGAGCCAGACAGGCTCTTTTGACAACTTGGAAATCGAATGGCGCGGGGTGGAGCAGTCCGGTAGCTCGTTGGGCTCATAACCCAAAGGTCGCAGGTTCAAATCCTGCCCCCGCAACCAATTTCAGATAGAAAGGCCAGGCCTCGTGCCTGGCTTTTCGCTTTTGGATCCAGTCGCATCGGCGGCAGTAGCAAATGACTCCCTTGGGAGAGTCACCCCACGGCAGCTTCGGAGTCCGTTGCCGGTGCCGGCTTGCGGGGAGCTTCGCCGGGGTGGAGGCGCAGGGCGAAGAGCGCGGTGAGGAGCACCAGGCCGCCGCCGATCCGGAAGGGGACGCTCTCGCCGATATGCTGGAACACGGCACCGGCCCAGATCGGCCCGAGGAGCCGGCTGACGCCGCCGAAGGCCTGCTGCACACCGAGGGTCTGGCCGACTTCGCGCGGGTCGGCGTAGCGTGAGATCAGCGAGGTGGTGGAAGGGAAGAGAAACGCCGTGCCGGTAGGAATCAGGAGGGCGATCAGCAAGAACTGCCAGGGCGTCGCGGCGAAGGGCGCCAGGATCATGCCCGCGCCGAGCAGCAGGGCGCCGCGGCGCAACACCCGGACCTCACCGTAGCGCCGCACGATCCAACCCAGGACCAGCCCGCGGATGACCACCGACACCATGCCGACGGCGACGTAGTACCAGCCGATATTGCTCTCGTCGACCTCGAATCGGTAGGCGAGATAGAGGGCCAGGACACCGTTCATCGCCATGAAGGCCATCATGCCCGAAGCGTAGATCCAGATCAGGCTGGAGGTCGGTAGCATGGGATGCCGCAGGACGGTGTGGATCTGCTCCCGGATGCGCTGCGGCTTGCGCGGCTCGGCAGGGACCGCCTCGGCCGAGGATTCCGGCAGCCAGCGCCAGGCGAAGAGGATGTTGAGCACGCAGAGGACCGCGGCGATCAGGCCCGGGGATTCGAGGCCCCAGCCGGCGCCGATCGCCAGGGTGCCGATCGCCGGTCCGATCATGACCCCGGCGCTGGTGCAGGCGGTGATCCAGCCGAGACCCTTGGCGCGCTCCTCGGGGCCGACCGAGTCGCTGACGTAGGCCGAGACGACGCTCATGTTGGCACCGCCGGCGCCTTGCAAGAGGCGGCACACGAGCAGCATGAGCACACTCTCGGCGTAGGCGAAGAAGAGAAAGGCGAGCGCCGCCAAGCTGAGCGACCCCAGGATCACCGGGCGTCGGCCGACGCGATCCGACAACCGCCCCCACAGCGGCGCGCAGACCAGCTGCGCCAGGGCGAAGGACGCCATCAACAGGCCGACAGTGAAAGCGTCGGCGCCGAAGCGCTGGGCGTAGAGCGGCAGCAAGGGCAACAGCAAGGCGAAGCCGATCATGTCGACGAACGCCGTCACCATCAGCACCCAGAGCTTCTTCAGGGAGAGCTTCTTGTCGCTCAGGCGGAGGCCTCCCCTCGTCCCCAGACCAGGAACGCCGCGCCGCTCAGGATCATCAACAGCACACCGTAGGCCGCGGCAACGCCGAACTCCTGTACCCGCAACGAGCTCTGGATCTCGATCGAGATCGGGCGGGTCTCATAGGTGTAGAGCACGATCGAGGTGACGAAATCGCCCAGGGCGGTGATGAAGGCGAGACCGAGCCCGGCGACCACCGCCGGCCGCACCAAGGGCAGGGTGACACGAGCGAAGGCGCGCAGCGGACCCGCGCCCAGGCTATGCGCCGCTTCCTCGAGGGCCGGATCGAGCTGGCGCAAGCCGGCCAGCGCGGCGCGGCCGGTGATCGGCAGGCAGCGCACCAGGTAAGCCAACGGCAGGATGATCGGCGTGCCGATCCACACGAAACGGCCGAACCAGGGCGCGTTGACGCTGAACGCCGTCCCTAGGGCGATGGCGAAGACGGTGCCGGGGATCGCCCAGGGCAAGGCGATCAGCCCTTCGAGAGCGCCACCCAGCCGCCCTCCCTGGCGCAGCGACTGGCGTGCGGCCAAGAGGCCCAGGCCCACCGCCCCGGCGGTCGCCACAGCTGCCATCCACAGCGAGTTGACCATCGGCCGTAGGCGCTCGGGCTCGGAGATGAGCTCTCGGTAATTGCCGAAATCGAGCTCCGGCGGCCACAGCTCCACCGTCCAGGTGCCGTGGGGGACCAGGGAGATCAGCAGCAGGGTGGCGTGGGGCAGCAGCATGAAGGCCGCCAGCCCCCAGCCGAGGGCGGCGAAGCCGAAGCGCGCCCAGGGCTGCACGATGCGTTGGCGGACCGGCGCCACGCCGTGGGCCGAAGCCACCGCGTCGTCACCTTGGATACGACGGATCAACCACAGGGCGGCGAGCGCCACGAGTGCCAAGACGATGGCCTCGACCTGCGCCAGCGCATGCTGGCCGTTGACCCGCGATGCGACGATCTGGGTGGTCATCACCCGATAGCCACCGGCGAAGATGTAGGGCGCCGAGAAGGAGCCTAGAGACGTCATGAAGGTCAGCAGCGCCGCACCCAAGAGCGCCGGCCGCAACTGGGGTAGCGTGACCCGCCACAAGGTCCGCCAACGACTGGCACCGAGCACGGCCGCAGCTTCCAGCATCGAGCCGTCCAGCCGCGCCAGGGCGGCGCGAGCAAAAAGGTAGAAGTAGACGTACATCGAGTAGGTGTGGACCAGCAGGATCGCCCCAGGGCCGTGCAGCCGCCAGGGCGCTGCTTCGAGCCCCAGGGCCGACTGCACCAGGCGCGAAACGAAGCCGCTCTCACCGTAGAGGAAGAGGAAGGCGATGACGCCCACCAGCGGCGGCAGCGCAACCGGCAGGGCGACCAGCGCACCGAGCACCCGGCGACCGGGGAACTCCGTGCGCTCGAAGACGAACGCCAGCGGCACCCCCACCAGGGCGGCGAGGACCACCGACGCGGCCGAGATCCACAGGCTGCGCCACAAGGCACGCCATTCGTCGCCGCGGCGGGCGAACTCGCCGAAGTGCTCCAGGGTCCATGATCCGACACCGCCCAGGGCTTCGAGGAGCGTCAGGAGCAGCGGATAGGTCACCAGCCACACGAGCCCCAGAGCCACGCCGTAGCCTAGCCGCCGGGCGGCAGGGGTCGTGCTCATGCGCTGCCTTCTTCGGAGGGACGGCCCTCTTCGACCCCGCTCTCCTCGAGCCGGAAGATGCGGGGCGCCAGGCCGCCAGACCGTGGCGCCAGGCCGTTCGGGCGCGGCGCGACGAAGACTTCCTGGTGCGCTTCGGGCACCTCCTCGTCGATCAGCACCTCGATCTCCTCACCGCCCATAAGACGCACGACGCCATAGGTCAGAGGGCCGGTGAAGCGCAACTCCACCACTCGGCCGGGCAAGGCACCGCCGGTCTGGGAGGTCGCCAGGCGCAGCGACTCGGGCTTGACGACGATCTCCACCCGCTCGCCTTCGGTCACCGGCTCGATCGATCGCCCCGCCCAACAGACCGCGATGTCCTCGACTTGCCCCAGCGCAACCCAGGCTTCGTGCTCACGGGAGCGCAGACCGGGCTTCTGTGGCGTGACTTCGTCGACGAAACCGCGCAGAACGCTGGCGCGGCCGACGAAGGTCGCGACGAAGCGGCTCTGCGCCCGGCGATAGAGCTCCTCTGCCGTGCCCACCTGCTCCAGCCGGCCGCCGTTGAGCACCGCCACGCGATCACCGACATGGAACGCTTCTTCTTGCTCGTGGGTCACCAGCACGGTGGTGATTCCGACCTGCCGTACCGCCGCTTTGAGCTCGCGGCGGGTACGTTCCCGCAACGCCGGATCGAGATTCGACAGCGGCTCGTCGAGCAGCAGCACCCGCGGCTCGGGCGCCAAGGCACGGGCCAGAGCGACGCGCTGTTGTTGCCCGCCGGAAATCTCCGACACCTTGCGCCCACCGAAGCCCGCCAGGTCGACTAGCTCGAGCATCGCTTGCACCCGATCCGCCATACCGGTCTTGCGCCCCTGGGCTTCGAGCCCGAAGGCGACGTTGTCGAATACCGTCATGTGGGGGAAGAGGGCATAGTGCTGGAAGACCATGCCGAAGCCGCGCTGCGCCGGGGCGAGAGGCGCGACGTCTTCGCCGCCGACCAGGATCTCGCCGCTGTCCGGCTGCTCGAACCCGGCCAGCAGGCGCAGCGCCGTGGTCTTGCCGCTGCCGGAGAGGCCGACCAAGGCCAGGATCTCGCCTTCGGCCAATTGCAGCGAGAGATCCTTCAGCACCTGGGTGTCGCCGAAGCTCTTGCACAGCTGGCGGATCTCCAGGAAACCGCTATGGCCTGTCTCGCCCGAGCTCTGCCTGTCTGAGCTCTGCTCGTTCTCGTCTGAGCTCTGCTCGTTTGAGCTTCGCTCGCTCACTCCGCTTTCCCCCGCCCCCGCACCTCGCGGTCCCAGGTGTTGATCCAATCCGCGCCTTCGCGCTCGATCAGACCCCAGTCCACCTCCGCGGTGACCAGATCGGCCAAGGCCTGACGGGCCCACTCGGGCAGCTCTTCGGCCGGTAGGTCGCTGCGGGCAGGGAGACGGAAAGCCTTCTCCGCTGTCAGTAGCAGCGCCTCGCGGCTGCCGACCCAATCGATGAAGGCCTGTGCCGCCTCCGGCTGGCGCGAGCCCTTGACCAGGCCGATCGAATCGTCGATCACCGGCGAGCCGCTGGTCGGGAAACGATACCCCAGGGGTGCCCCACGCAGGCGCTGGAATAGGATGTCGGTAAGCTCCCACATGGTCACCAGGCCCTCTTGGCGGACCATCTTCTGGTGCAGCAGCGCCGGGCTGTGGGCGTACTCCTTGGTCTGGGCGTCGAGTCGGCGCAGCCAGTCGAAACCGCTGGCGACGTCACCGGTCTCGGCCACCGACCGCGCCACGATCATGCCGAAGAGGGTGCGCATGGTGCCGCTGGCCACCGGATCGCGGATCAGCACCTGGCCGCTCCAGCGCTCGTCGAGCAGGTCGTCCCAATCCTGTGGCGCCTCCTCCTCGGAGATCGCGTCCTCGTTGTAGACCAGGAGAGGCGGCGTGCGGTAGAGGCCGAAGTAGAGGTTCTCCGGGTGCTGACTGGTCGCCGGCACGGCGTCGGCCCACTGGGGCCGGAAAGGTTGGAGCAGCCCGTCATTCGCCGCTCGCCCGAGGATTGTCGCCGGACCGCCGAACCAAACGTCGCACTGCGGATTGGCGGTCTCCGAGCGCACCCTTTCGTAGACCTCTTGCGAGCCCATATCGAGCCAGCGGACGTCGACCTGCGGGTTCTTGGCTTCGAAGGCGTCTTCGACCAACTTGAGCAGGTCGCGCCCATGGGGGGAGTAGATAGTCAGCGGCGTGCGGCCATCGCCGCAGCCCGAGAGCAAGAGGATCAACAGGGCGATGACACAACGTCTGATCACACAGCGTCTAGGGTTCATTGCACTCCATCCACTTCGGCCAGAGCCAGCAGGTTGGCGAATAGGCGATAGGCACCGGTAACCCCGGCCGGTAGCTGACGGAAGAAAGCCAGCCCGGTATAAACATACTGCCCTTTGCCGAGCCGCGCCACGAGCAAGGCGCCTCGCTTGGCCTCCCCTCCGGGGTCTGCCATGGCGAGGAGAGGCTTGTACGCTTCGTTCCAGGTGCCAGCGAAGTAGAGGCCGCGCTCCTGCACCCAGCCCTGCCAGTCGGCTTCGACCAGGCGATTGGGCGAGCGGAAGATCGGATGGTCGGGCTCGAGCAATGTCACCGCGGCGGTCTCATCGGTCACTCGGTCGTGCGGCCGACGGATGTCGAGCGGGAACGGCGCGTAGCTCCCACGGACAAACTGGTACTGCTGGTACTGCACGATCAACAGGCCGCCACCGCGGGCATAATCGAGCAACCGGGGATTGGCCCGAACCAACGCCGCATCGATCTCATAGGCCCGGCTACCAATGACGATCGCATCGTAGCCCGCCAGGTCTTGCTCGTTCAGATCCTCTGCCGAGAGCACCTCGAGCGGCAGGCCGATGCGGCGCAAATGCTCGGGCATGCGATCCGAGGCACCGCGAACATAACCGACGCGGGTTAGTGCCGGCAGGCGAATATCGTCGACCCTCACCTCCACTTGCGCCACCTGCGGCTGCGGTGTCGGGCGGACGTGCTCGTAGTCGATCAGGGGCAGGGCCCGCGCGAAACGCCGGCCGTCTTCGGTTTCCACCGCCAGATCGATCGCATAGCGCCCAGGCGCCACGTCGGCGGGCCTCTGCAGAGCGATGTCGACCGTTCTTTGAGGGCGGGTCGGATCGAGCGCTACGGCTATCGGATCCACGGCAGGCCAGCCCTCGGGCACCTTGGTGACGATCTTTGCCTCCACCGCCCGATCCAAATGCGAGACGATCTCGACTTGCAGCCGCGTGTCGGCCTCCGAGGCCAGCGGCCAGACGCGCAGGCGCGGTTCGACGACGATCTCGAGCTCCGGTACGGCACGGATGGGGTGGCGCACCTCGCCGATCGCCTGGTCGCCGATCCGGTAGACGACTTCGCGCCGCAGGCTGACCGGTACACCGGCGAGAGAGAAGTCGAACCGTAGGGCGAGTGGTGGGGCGTCGAAGGGCTCGCCGCGCAGCGCCGGAGGAACCTCACTCCAGTCATAGAGATCGCCTTGGCGCGGCCGGCTGAGGAAGAAAGGCAGCGTCGGCCCGGCATCGGCCGGGACTTCGACCGTCAGCAGCTGTTCGTCGGTCGACCGGGCGGCGAAGCGTGAGCGCAAGGGTGGCGCAGGCTCGCGGGCCGTCTGCTGCCAGCCGTCGGGGCTCTCGACCGCGACCTCGAGATCCGCCACCGGCAGGTCACCGGCGTTCCAGAAGATCGATCGTGTCGGTAGCGACGCCCCGGGCACGACTTCTGGACGGTCGGTCACGGCGTCGGCCAGCACCCCGGCGGCATTGGCCACCGCCTCGTTGGCGATCTCGAGCTTTTCGGCAATCAGCCCACGCGCCGCCTGCAAGCCCGGCGCCTCACCCGCCGTCAGGTCGTCCATCAGGCCACGCAGCAGGCGAACGATCTCCAGCAACGGCTCGGCGGCCCGACGCGGCTCGGCGGCGAGCTGCTGGCGGGTCGCTACAGCGATCTCAGCCACCTGCTCTAGCCGACCCTCGGTCTCGCGCCGCCGCTGGCCCTCGGGCAGGAGCGCGGCGATGGCCGCCAGGCGCGTGTCGATGCCATCGAAAGGCGAGGCGGCGTCGGTGCCGCCCGCGCCCGCCGCCCAGCTGAGGCGCCCGGTGGCATCGCCCAGGGGCTGCAGCGAGCCCATGTCCTGGCAGCGGTGCTGGGAGCGGCTGGCCAGGGCGATCTGCAGGATAGAGCGGCCGCTGAAGGGCTCGATCGTGCCCAGCGGTAGCTCCAGGGTGGCGGCCTCGGGCTGCCACCAGGCGGCGCGATAGAAGCTCGAAATCTGCCATGCCGGCAAGCCTTCGGCATCGAGCTGCGGGAACGCGTCGGGATCCCCGGACAAACGGAAAACCTCCTCCGCCACCAGGCCCGAGGCCTGGTGCTGACCATGCCCGGCCGCCGCCGTGGGCGGGAAGATCGCCACCAGCACCTGCGGTTTGAAGCGCCGGATCACCCGCATCGTGTCCTCGAGCAGCACCTCCTTAGGCCAGCGCTCGAGGGTCTCCTCGAGCGAGCGGGTGTAGCCGAAGTCGTAGGCCCGGGTGAAGAACTGCCGCGCGCCGTCGATCCTTCGCGCCGCCTGCAGCTCGCGCGAGCGCAGCAGCCCGAGGCCGACGCCGAGCTCGGGGCCGATCAGATTCTGGCCTCCGTCACCCCGGCTCAGCGAGAGGTACGCCGCCTCCCCGCCCAGACCGCGCGCCACCCAGGTGAGAAGGGTGGTGTCTTCGTCGTCCGGGTGGGCGGCGATGATCAAGAGTCGACGATGGCTAGCGAGCTTCACCAACGCCTGGTCGAGAGCCGCGAGCCCGCCGGAGGACGCCGGCTCGAGCGGCCGAATCGGCGAGGGCACGCCGGCCTCGGCAGGGCATGTCCAGGCGATGTAGGCGGCCAGAAACGCGCTGGCGAGCCAGCGCCTGGGATAGCGTCTGAGACAGTGATTCAGCGGGGTTGACGGGGCGATCGAGAGTGGATTTCGCACAGGGCGAATTGTAGCCGAGGAGCAGGTTCTCGTGAGCCGTTGCATGGTAGTCTTCGCTCCGAGAGACGACATCGACGCGGCCAACCCAGGCGCGATCTTGCCGCGTAGAATCGATTATGAACACCGACAATTGGAGCTGTCCCGACGTCGACGAGCATGGCTTCATCCTCTTCGACACCTTCAAGCAGCAAGCCGCCGGTCTGAGCCAGGAGCAATTCCTTGCGGCTTTCCCCCGGCCAGCCTTGGTCACCGTCTTCTCAGGCGGCGATCCCGAGAGCGGTGAAGCCCTGGATCCGACCAGCTCCGGGGTGCAGCTCTTGACCGTCTCGATCAAGAGCACCGCGATTCTGCGCTATCTCGGCAAGCTCGCCTTTGTCGCCAAGCGTCCCGGCAACCCCTTCGCCCATTTGATCTCGGTGGGCCGCTCGGCGAGCAACGACATCACCCTCGCGGTGGACTCGGTGTCGAAGGTGCACGGCTATTTCGTGCAAGAGGGGCCGCATTGGTTCTTCACCGACCACGATTCCACCAACGGCACGGCACTCAACGGCTCGGAGATCACCGCGGGCGAGAAGTACCCGCTCTTCGACGGCTCGGTGATCCAGCTCGGCGTCGAGGCGATGGTCGAATTCGTCAGCCCGGAGAGCCTCTTCAGGAAAACACTCAACGGCTAGTGTCCCGTTTGACAGGTACCTCGCGGAGAAGCTCCTGCAGCGTGGCTTCGCAGCGCATCAGGCGTTCCCGCAGCTCGTGGACCGCCTCGACGCCCAGTCCGTAGACTCCGACCACCTCCTGGTCGACCGCCAGCGCTCGAACCAACGCCGAGCTCGGGGGTCCCTTGTCCCGCCGCCACGGCAGAGGGTAGGCATCGCCGAAGAACCGCTGTGGCGGGCACCCGATCGCGTCGAGAACGTCGATCACGTGCCGGTACTTGAGGTCTATTGTCCCTGCCAACAGCTGGGACAGGTACCCCTCGGCATGACCGAGCTGCGCGTCAATCTCCCGCCGCGGGACATCCGAGTCCTCGACGAAATCGCGCAGGCGACCGAGAAGGCGTTGCACCTCCAAGCGGGTTGTCACCTGGCAAGTCTATCTCTTTTCAGGGCAATTTTCTCTATTTAAGTCAACCAAGCGAGCCGCTGCCATCCCTCTTTCACCAAGACCACCGCGAAGAGCCCAAGCGCAACCGCCAGAGCCCTCATCACCGTCCGGTAGGCCTGCGGCGACACCCGCTGGCGCGAGCCGCCGATCAAAACAGCTAGCAGCGCCTTGGAACCGACCAGCAAAACGTAAAAGGCAGCTATGAACGCCAACGAGGCCGCCAGTCCGGAGTTCCGGTAAGCCGTCACAATCGTCGGCGCGCCGAGGGTGAGCCAAAAGAGATAGGGATGGGGCGACAGCCCGTTGGCGAGCACTCCGGCACTCAGCGACCGAGGCGCCGAACCAACGTCGTCGACCGTCGGCAAGGGTGACCGAGCCGTCTCCCACGCCAGTTTGATCACATAGACCGAGCCGGCGAATGACACCAAGACGAAGAACACGTCCAGGTCATACGCTCGATCGATCAGCAGCACAGCGAGGATCAGGATCGGCAGGTCCGTCAACAGCGGCGCCAGCGCCACCAAGAATCCCTCCCGGCGGCCATGGCTCAGGCTCTGGCGCAGCACCAACGCCAAGAGCGGCCCCGGAGCCAAACCGGCAGAAAGCCCGAAGACCAGGCCGGCGGTGATCGCGGTGATCAAACGGGCTCTGTCCGTCGTGGTGAGCTCAGGGGCGTCATGGGCGGATTCTAGACGGGATCGAGCTGACTTGATGAACGAGTCAATATGCTATAAAATCATTTTTTGTCAGCTCGCCACATGACACCGACCTGTCGTCTCCGGTCTCTTCCATGGCCGAGGTGCAGAGCAGGTCATCCAGGAGGACGTCCGCCATGCGAAGATCTTTTCTTTTCGCTGCCCTCGCTTGCCTGATCGTACTGGGAGGGCAATCTTTCGCCGAGCTCTGTACGATCGATGCGGTCCCAGCTGCCACGCTGCTGCTGCCGTATTTCGAAGTCGGCTTGACCGAAACGCCGGCCGATCCCGTGCGGGGAGTACGAAGCGTCGACACGTTCTTCTCGGTCAACAATGCGTCGGCCGCCGCCACGGTGGCCCACGTGGTGCTGTGGGGCGATTGGTCGCTGCCGTCGATCGACTTCGACATCTTTCTGACCGGCTATGACGTGGAGACGGTCAGCCTCTCCCGCGTGTTCAACCACGGCGACCTGCCGATCACGGCCCACGCCACCAACGACGGTGACGACACGATCAGTCCGCACGGTCACACCAAGTCGGACAACCCGCAGTGGGACTCCTTCCCGGACAACCCCACTGGGCCTGCTTTCCCCGGCTGCGACGTCAACTTGCCGCTGGGTCCGAACCCGACGCTCACCGGCCTCTTTGCCGACCGCGTCCGTTGCGGACATACCGGTCGTGGCCTGGCTTGCGACGAGCAAGCTTGCATCGGCCGAGTGCTTGACGAGACCGGCGCTGAGACCAACGACTTCATCGCCCGCGGCTACATCACGATCGACAACGTGATCGACTGCAACCTTCGGTTTCCCAACGACGCGACTGGCTACTTCGGTGCCGATGGCGTGGCGAGCAACGTCAACCAGCTGTGGGGCGACTGGTTCATCGTCCAAGATGGCCGCGCCACCGGTGACAACCTGGTGGCCATCGAGGCCGACCCGGAGGGCGTGGCCTTCGCGCCGGGTGATTACACCTTCTACGGTCGCTACGTCAGTGGTCTCGCCACCGACCAGCGCGAGCCGCTGGCTTCGACCTGGGCCACGCGCTACTTCGCGCCGGGCTCCGTCTTCGATGGCGGCTCCTCGCTCTTGGTCTGGCGGGATTCGAAGTGTCAGACCGCCGCCGACTCCTTCGGTCCTGGCTGTGCGCCCGAGTTTGGCAAGCCGCCGTGGTGGCCACTCGAAGAGACCCAGGCAGTCGCCTTCGACACGCAAGAAGACGCGTGCGAAATCTGCACCGAGCTGCCGGGCCCGCCGACCATCGGCGTGTCGCCGCCGCCCCTTATCGAGCCGGATCCACAGCAGTGTTTTCGGCGCGAGACCGGTCGCTACCGGGTGGGCTACGACAACCTGATTCCGCCGTTCCCCAGCGGCTGGTTGTACCTCAACCTGAACTTCATCCTGGGTGACACCGGCGGTGTTTGCGAAACGGAAGGGCTCTTCGGCGAGATCGCCCAGAGCTGGGTCCACGTCGAGCTCGATTCGGTCGATCTCAGCGAGGGTGCTCTCAGCGTCGGCTTCGCGGGTACCCAGCTGACCTCCGCCTGCAGCTCGGCCAATCCCGTGATCGTGGGCGATCTGGGCATCGACTGATCGGGATTCGGATCGCCTCTCCCGGCGGACACTCGCCTCTCCCGGCGGACAACCGAGAGAGGCTTGGCTTAGGGCCAGTTGGACCTGGCCGGCACTCGAGTTACTGCTCGATCAGGCTCAGATTCACGGCGACCTGCTCGCCGGCAGGCACGGCGATCGGCAGGCTCTGGGTCTCGAAGCCCGGGCGGACGAGCTCGACGACGTGGTCGCCGGGCTCGACGATGAGGCCGGCAGTGAGCTCGGCGATCTCACCCGCGGTGCCGACGAAGTGGCCGTCGAGGTAGACAGCGGCGTCGGCCGGCGAGCCTGCGACGAGGATCCGGCCGATGCTCGGATCGCTCTCCGGGCCAGGTGGAGGCTGATCGACCGGTCCGAGGCCCTGAGCGGCGCCGTCCTGCTGCGGCAGGTACTCCTGCTGCGGCAGAACCTCCTGCTGCGGCAGGTACTCGGGCGCTGGGGGCTGCGGACGAATCGACTCGCCCCGGTACATCTTGTCGTCGATGTCGATGATCACACCGGGGTAGATGGTGTACTGGCGAAAGATCGTCTCGTAGCCCTCACGGTAGAAGGCGAGCTCGTAGGTGCCTTCTTCCAGCCACAGGTAGTTGGGATAGCCGTCGAACTGATCGGCCTCGCCCACCAGGTAACCATCGACGAAGATCTCGGCCTGTTGCGGCTTGATGTCGACGTCCAAGGCTCCCATGGCCCCACCCTGCCGAGCACCGGAGTCGCCTTCGACGGTGATGTGCACGTCGGTGGCGTAGCGGTCGCCGAAGTCGCCGTAGTAGCGATAGCCCCGATAGTAGGAGGGGTAGTGGTAAGTGTAGGGCGAGTAGTAATACGGTGAGTACCTGTAGAACGGCGAGAAGAAGCTGTAGAACGGCGAGTAGTTGTAGTACGAGCGGTAGCCGTAGCCATAGTGGCCGCAGCCATAGTGATGGTGGTGCCGATGACTATGGTGGCGGGAGCGCGATCTACGCGAGTGATCCGAGCGGCTCGACGGCACGGACTTCAAGTTGGCCGAAGGCGACCTGCCACGTGGGTTGTCGTGGTGCTGGATCTCGATCCGGCGACGACGATCCGGTGACAGGATCTCGCGATCGGTCTGTGGGCGCTCCTGGTCGAGCGATCCGTTGTAGGGGCGGAAGACCGGGCGATCGGTCGCCGCGGGCGGCCGGGAGCGTTCGGTGCGAGGCCGATCCGTCGGTCGCGTGCGCGGCTCGGCTCGCTCACTCGGGATGGTGGCCCGCAGGCCTGGAACGTTCGGCCGAGCGACGGTCGGGGTGCCCGTTTGCGGGCGACGATTCGGGGAGCTCGAGCGGCGCTGGATCTCCGAACGGCTGCGCGGCAGGGTCGCTCGACTCGGCGGTGCAGTGGCGCGACTACGCGGCGTCGTGGCCCGACTGCTCGGTGTGGTCGAGCGGCTGCGCGGGATGGTCGCGCGGCTACGCGGCGCCGTTGACCGGCTG
>JBCCGX010000139.1:0-13220 GCA_039029035.1 Acidobacteriota bacterium
CGCGCAACTGGTGGGTGGTGTTGCCGGTGCCTTTGCCCTGGCACATCTCATCGGTGTTGACTCCGGCCTCGGGGTAACGGTCCTGGCGGCCGGCGTCTCACCCGCTCAGGGTTTGATCCTCGAGGTCATCCTGACCTTTATCCTGGTGACCTCGGTGCTCAACGCGGCGGTCAGCGGCAAGGCCGGCGATCTGGCAGGCATCGCTATCGGCTCGACCCTCATCGCCTGCATCTTGATCGGCGGGCCTTTGACCGGCGCCAGCTTCAACCCAGCGCGCACTCTAGGCCCGGCTGTGGTGACCGGCAACTACGCCGATATCTGGCTTTACTTCGTCGGACCGATTCTCGGCGGCGTGATCGCAGCGGTGCTCTACAACGCGGTGTTGAAGGAGTAGCCGGAAGCTGAGGGAATAGCCAGCTGGAAGCGATCTCAGAAAATCAAAAGGCCGGAGGCAAAAAGCCTCCGGCCAGATCGCGCGACCGCTGTGGTTCTAGGGCCGGCTCGGGTCAGACGGTGAAGGATGAGCCGCAGCCGCAGGTGCCGATGGCGTTGGGGTTGTTGAATTTGAAGCCAGCGCCGGTCATGCCGAGGGAGTAGTCGATCTCGGTGCCGGCGAGGTAGCGGGCACTGATCGGATCGACGATGACCTTGAGCCCCTGCTGCTCGTAGACCAGGTCGTTGTCGCGTACTTCGTCTTCGAAATCAAGGGCGTATTCAAAGCCGCTACAGCCACCGCCGCGGACCGCGATCCGCAAGCCGTAGGATGGGTCGATACCCTCCTGCTGCTTGGTGATCTGGACCATGTCGGCCGCCTTTTTCGTCACCGTCACCGGGACTTCGGCTGGTGCAGGGGCCGTCAGCTCTGGGGTCGCTTCCGGAGTCTGCTGCGGAGTTTCTGTCTGATCGAGGTTATCCATGGCCTCGCTCCTTTCGTTCGGGGAGCGGCAAATGCCGCTCTCTAGCAAGATACCGAGTGGGCTCGATGAAGTCAACCGCGCTCACTCATCCCTTAGTTTCGATATCATCACAGTGTGTTACGTGCCATCTTGTTCGATTTCAATGGCGTCCTGGTGGACGACGAGCCGGTCCATCTCGAGCTCTTCCAGAAGGTCTTGGCCGAAGAAGGGATCGAGCTCACGTCGGAAGACTATTACGCTCACTATCTGGGCTTCGATGATCGAGGCTGCTTTCGCGCGGTCCTCGGAGCCGCCGGCGAGTCGGCGACCGCCGATCGCCTGTCGCGCCTCATCGCACGCAAGTCGGCTTACTATCAAATGCGGATCCGCCAGCAAGGATTCCCGGTCTACCCCGGCGCGGCAGAGCTGATCGCCGAGGTGGCGGCTGCCGACTGGATGCTGGGGGTGGTGAGCGGCGCCTTGCACGACGAGGTGGAAGGTGCGTTGGTGCAAATGGGTCTGCGGCATCACTTCAAGACGATCGTCGCGGCGGAGGACGTCGAGGAAGGCAAGCCGCATCCCGAGGGCTACCAGCGCGGTCTCGAGCATCTCAATTCGTTGCCGCCGTTGCCGTCGCGCCTGGTGCATCCGCACGAGGTGCTGGCGATCGAAGATTCACCGGCCGGACTGGCCGCTGCATCCGCTTGTGCCCTGACGACGCTGGGTGTTGCTCAGACCTATCCGGCGAGCGAGCTGACGACGGCCGATCGTGTTGTCGAGTCGGTCGCCGAGCTGAGCCTGAGCAAGCTTCGGATACTGTTCAAGGAATCGTAAAGCTCGGGCGGCGGAGTGCGATACCATTCGCGCTTCGAGACGTCAGGAGAGCTCCATGGACGAACGATCAACAGGACATATCGAAGTCATCGCCGGAGGTATGTTCTCCGGCAAGAGTGAAGAGTTGGTGCGGCGGTTGCGGCGCGCCGTCATCGCGCGTCAAAGAGTCCAAGTTTTCAAGCCGGCCACCGACACACGCCACGAGGGCGAGCGCGTGGTGACACGCGACAACCGTGAGCTCGACGCCCAATCGGTGGTTGATTCGGGCGAGCTCAACGAGAAGCTGCGCTGGGGGGTCCAGGTCGTCGGGATCGACGAAGCGCAGTTTTTCGACCAAGGTCTGGCCAAGCTGCTCAACGAGATCGCCGACGCTGGCGTCCGAGTGATCGTCGCCGGGCTCGACCAGGATTTTCGCCGCAGTCCTTTCGGCCCGATGCCCGAGATCCTGGCGACGGCCGAGTATGTCGATAAGGTCCACGCCATCTGTGTCCGTTGCGGTGCTCCGGCGCACTACAGCCAGCGGACAGCAGGGGGTGGGGAACAGGTACAGGTTGGCGATACGGAGTCTTACGAGGCTCGTTGCCGGCGCTGTTTCGACGAGTTCAGGCCCCGGGCGGTCGCTGCTGGCCCGGCGCCTGCCGCCAACGGCTGAGGTGGATCACGTTGGAGGGAAAGCTTTGCATGTGGCAAGTTTCATGCTAGAATAACATTTGATGAATTGCTATAAATCCAAAAGTGCCCGACAGCACGAATCAACCCACGAGTAGAAGGCCAGGTATGAAGCTGAATCTGGCCACAACCGATGTGGCAGCCCACTGGCGGGCAAGCACCGCATCGCAGGGCAACTGGGGGAACACAAGATGATGAATCGACTTGCGATCGCACGGTTACCTGGCGGCCTGAGTGCTCCCACGGCCTGGCTCGGTGCCCTGGGCCTTTCGTGCTTGAGCTTGGCCTGTGCCAGGACGTCTGAAGAGCGCGTTGCAGCGATCGGTCGACTGCTCGAGGAAGCGCGGACCTTCGATGCCGAGGACTATGCCCCGCAAGCCTTCGCCAAGGCCGAGGGGCTTTTGGCCGAGGCCCGCGCTGAGCTCGAGGTGCAACGCAGCAAACCCTGGTTTCGCAGCAGCCCCAGACGGTCACGCGAGCTGTTGGAAGAGAGCGAAGCGGCAGCCAGTCTGGCGCGCGCCGAAGCCGCTGCCGGTGTGGTGCGGGCTCGACGTGAGGCCAGCCAGGCGGTGATCGCCGCGCATTCGGCCCTCGACCGTGCCTCGGAAGCCTATTGGCGCTCACCCAGGGGCAAAGATGCCCGGGTCGATCTCTTACGCATGCGCTCGGATCTCGATGCCCTGTTGGGTGATTTGACGGAGGCTGAGCTGGCGCTCGAGCACGGCGACTTCCTCCAGGCCGGGCGCCTAGCGGCCGCAGTGCGACAGCGCGCCGACACCGTCGGCCGCACGATCCACCGGGCGACTGCGTCGCGGATCCCTGCGCCTACGTCCCGGATCCGTGTGCCTGCGTCGTCGGTCGAGGCGATGGCAGCACCCATCGATAAGACGCCGAACGCGGCGCTGTCGCGTCAACGGGCTTCCTGAGCCGCAATCAACCGCCGAGGTCGCTCAGGAAGCTGTTCAGCCGTTGGCTGAACTCGACCGAAGTTTCAGCGTGGGGCAGAAGACCACTGGACTCGAAGACTTCGAGCTCGGCGTTATCGAGTTGTTGGAGCCAGAGATCGGCCGACTCCACGGCCGGCGAAGCCGCACGACGGCCCCAGCCGAGCCAAACCGGTACCTCGACCCGATTGAGGATTTCGCGCACACCGTGATTGAGATAGCCACTCAGGTAGGCCGCGAGGGCGTTGTGGGCGCCGGGCTGGTGGCTGCTGCGATAGTGCTGGTCGATCAAGGAGCTATCGACACCCTCGGGCCGCGCGTAGACCTCGCGCCGCAGGTAGTTGCTGATCGCCGATCGGCTGGTGTAGAGGTTCAGCGCCGAGGTGCCGAGGATGGGTAGGCGCAGCATTCGGTGCACCATCGCGTCTTTGAAATCCGGCTCGTCGCCGTGCAATTCGATCCCAGTCGGTACGACCAGGGCCAGGGCGCGAAAGATCTCGGTCTGGTCGACCGCCAATTGGACGGCATAGGCGGCGGGCAGACCGGCAGCAACGACCGCCACTGGCGTGCCGACAACCCTCTTGGCGAAGTCTGCAACGAGCTCGATATAGAGCTCGCCATCGTAGGTCAGGGCCGGCTTCTCCGATCGGCCCCAGCCCAGGAGGTCGGGTGCGAAGACCTCGTAGCTCGCCGCCAAGCGTTCGGCGGTTTGGCGCCACTCCTCGGCGCTGTGACCTGGTCCCAGAGAATGTAGGAGCAGCACCGGCGGGCCTTCACCCAAGCGCTGAAACGAGATCTTGCCGTGTTTGAAGGCAAACGACTCGCCCTGACCCCAGGTCAGCGAACGGAGCTTGCCGGCGCGTTTCGAAACCAGGGCGTTGATCAGTGCCGGTACACCGATCGCTGCGCCGCCCATGAGGAGCCCCCGCACCAGACGGCGACGTCGCATGCGTCGTAGCTCTTGATCACTCGATCTCGCCATCGGATCAGGATACCACGGAGCCCTCCGAGGGGGACGGCATCCTCTGAGGGGGTGGGACAGTGTCTCTGAGGGGTGACAGGCGCCCGCTCGGGGCCTCACCTTCGTTAGAATGCGGTCCGAGGTTATTTCCTATGCCGGTCCGCCCCATCGTTCGTCTCGGTCACCCCGCACTGCGTACTCCGGCAGAGCCGGTGGATGTCGAGCGCTTGGCTGACCCGGAGATCCAGAATCTGATCGACGATCTTTTCGAGACCATGCTGGATGCCGGCGGCGTCGGGCTGGCGGCGCCCCAGGTGGGGATCTCTCTGCAGATCTTCGTCTACCTGGTGGTCGATCCCGACCGGGCACCGATCTCAGAAGACGACGAGCTGGAGCTCGAAGCGCTGATCAACCCGACGCTCGCGCCCAGTGCCGGAGAGCTGGTCTACGACTGGGAAGGTTGCCTGTCCATCCCGGATCTGAGAGGCCTGGTACCGCGCCATCCCGGAGTGCGGATTCATGCTCTCGATCGCGAAGGAGAGACGCTCGACTATCGCGCGGAGGGCTACGAAGCGCGCATCGTGCAGCACGAGTACGATCACTTGAACGGGGTGATTTTTCTCGATCGCATGCGCGACCTGCGGTCGTTGGCTTTCGGTGCGGAGTGGGAAAAGTACCTCACGGCCGACGACGAAGAAGACCCCCAGGTCGGCTGACTCGAAGGCTGGTTCCCAAGCTGTGGCGCGTCAGTTCCTCGTGGTCTGGGTCGGTCGCCACCTGCGGCAGCCATGGGAGGTGCTTTGCGACGACTACCGCAGCCGCATCGAGCGCTTCGTCCCGATCCGGGACCAGCGGATCAAGACGCGGGACACCGGCGCCGATCCTACTCGCCGACAGACCGAAGGCAAGGCGCTGCTGGCAGCGCTACCCGAGCCTTGCTGGACCGTGGCACTCGATCCGCGCGGTAAGACCGTCAGCTCCGCGGGGTTGGCCAGCCAGTTGCAGCGACTCGAAGACGAATGGCCGCATCCGGTCGCCTTCTTGATCGGCTCGGATCTGGGGCTCGACCCACAGGTCACACGCCAGGCACGACAGCGTCTCTCTTTCGGGCCGATGACTTTCGGCCACGAGCTCGCTCGCCTGGTTCTTTATGAGCAGATTTATAGAGCGATATCAATCAATCGAGGAATAAAATACAACCGGCCGGCGTTCTGAACCGTAACCGGAGCGATCCGTTCCCGAGCTCCGAAGGGGCGGCAGGATCTTTTCGAGAGGAGCCAACGACGTGCCGAACACCAACGCCAATAAGGTTGAGAAGCTCCACAGTCCGACGGTGATCGCATCACTGCGCGACAGTCTCGATGCGAAACGACGGCAGATGCTCGATCTCTACGAGCATGACGTTCAAGCCGGTCAGCAGTCGACCGACGACAACAGTGACGACTTCGCCGATCGGGCCAACAATTCCTTCAATCGCGAGCTGATGTTCTCGCTGTCGGACATCGAGCGACAAATGTTGATTCATATCGAGGACGCCTATCAGCGTCTCGAAGAAGGCAGCTACGGTCGATGTATCCACTGCGAACGGCCGATCGGCCTGCCGCGCTTGAAAGCGCTCCCCTGGGCGCGGTACTGTATCGGCTGTCAGGAGCTCGAAGAGATGGGATCGTTAGATGGCTGAGGACGTAGCCCACAGGTAGGAGAGAACACCCGAGAATGCAGATCCGGACCTACCTCGGTATCTTGCTCGGCGTTCTCGTCGTCGTCTACGTTTCGTTTCTCACCCCGCTCAACCTGGACCTCCTGGTTCAGCCCTTCCAGCTCAACTCAGCATGGAGCGTGCCGCTCTATGTTGCCCTCCTGGTGATTTTTCTCGCCGGGCTTCTACCGCCGGTGACGGTGCTCCTGGTCTCTTCCTTGCGGCAAGACCTGAAGCAGCGCCGTGCACGGCGGCGTCATCGCGAGGTCGAGAGCCTGGATCACCGCTTTCGTCGTGCCACAGACTTTCATTTCGACGGCCAACTGGCCAAGGCCGCCTCTGCGCTCGATGAGCAGCTGACCGAGCGGCCGGAGCATTTCGCCACCTTGCTGCGGCTCGGACAGGCTTTGCGTGAGCGAGGTGATACCGCGACGGCACTCGAAGTGCATCGCCGCGCTTCGGTGCTCTACCCGCGCAGCGTGACGCTGCTCTACCAGCTGGCAGAAGACTACGATGCGACCGGCGAAGCCCAGGTCGCCCACGAGATCCGTAACCGTATCCTGCGGGACTTTCCGGACCACGGGCTGGCCGTCATGCGTCGCCGCCGCGACCAGGCGATGGCTGCCGGTGTGTGGGAGGAAGCGGTCCGTTGGCACGAGAAGATCGGCAACCTACTGGAGCAGAGCGGCGACGCCTCGGCCCTCGAGCGCGAGAGCTCCGTGGCGCAGGGCTTGACCTACCAGAGAGGGGTCGGGTTGATGGAGAAAGATCGTCCGGCCGAGGCAGCGGCGATCTTCAAGGACCTGCTGGAGCAGGAGCCGCGGTTTATCCCGGCGGGGATCATGCTGGGTGAAGCCGAGCTGATGCAAGACAATGAAGAGGCGGCTCTCGATGATTGGCGGCGGGGCTTCAAGCACACCAGCAGTCCGGTGTTCCTGCAGCGGATCGAGGACTATTACATCGAAGCGGAAGCTCCGGCCCGCGCCATCGAAACCTTGCGCTCGTTGATCGCCCAGGCCGACAACGATCTGCTGCTGCGGTTCTTTCTCGGCAAACTCTACTATCGACTGGAGATGCACGACGAGGCGCTGAAAGTTCTGGAGGGGATCGGAGAGCGACTCGACAAATCACCGACCTACCATTTCTTGCTCGGTCGCATCCGCCAGCGGCGCAACGATCAGCTGGGCTCGACCGCTCGATACCTCACCTGCCTGAAGCGCCTCGGCGTCTCGGTCGACAGTTTCACCTGCCGGACTTGCGGTGAGCGCCATTCCGAATGGCAGGATCGTTGTGTCGCCTGTGGCTCCTGGAACTCGGTCGAGCTGGGCACTCGAGCCGATCGGTTGAACGCCGAGGAGCCTGGTGCTGCGAGACTTCCGGTCTGGGGTGGCTACAGCAGTCGCGAAGAAAGTCAGGCAGCAGAGAAGAAGTCGGCAGAGTAGACTGCTCCCATGGCGAAGCCGAGCCTCGACCGCCTGCTCCAAGGCGTCAACGCGGGTGAAAAGCACCCGGTCTATCTGATCTATGGCGATCTGGTGGTCGGTGAGCCGCAGGCTGAGAAGTTGGCCCAGGCAGTGGCTGAGAAGTCTGGCTGTGGAGTCGAGACGCGCAAGCGCCCGGCCGACCTCGGCACCATCCTGCAGAATCTGCGAACCTACTCGCTGTTCGAGGCCGCCAAGGTGGTTCTGGTCGTGGACTCGGCCATCTTTGCCGATCGCAGCTTGGCTGCCGCGTTGATCGATCAGGCCGAAGAAGCTCTACCGGTCGAAGACGAGCTCAGCGCCGGCGGTCGCGAAGGGGCTTCGCGTTTGCTCCAGGCGCTGCGCGTCTTCGGCATCGACCCCTCCGGAGACGCGGCGGATGTGATTAGCTCGCTACCCAAATGGGCCCTCGAAGGCGGCGCTGCTAGGCGCAAGAAACGCTCCGGCCGAGGTCGGACGGCAAAGCAAGTCAAGGTGCTGCGCGAGGGCTTGACCAAGTTGCTCGACGCGGCGCGCGAGGCCGGGCTCGAAGGCTATGCCGAAGGGGACCTCGCCGAGCTTGGTGAGATCGTCGCCAACGGACTACCGGAAGGCCATGTTTTGATCCTGGCCGAGTATGTGGTCGCCAAGGATCACCCGGTGGTCGAAGCGCTCGCTGCACGTGGCACTCTGCTCGATGTCGGCAAAGTTTCGGCCGGTCGCGGTGGGGATTGGGAAGGCCTGGCGGGGCTGACCGAGCAACTGGCGGCCGAAACATCGGTCGGCATCGAAAGAGCCGCTGCCAGTGAGCTGGCCCGTCGCACCCTCAGGCAAGCCGGAGGCTGGGGCAACAAGGGTGTCGATGCCGATTCGACAGCCCGCTTCGCAGGCGAGTACCGCAAGCTGGCCAGCCAGGCCGGTAGGGGTCGGATCAACCGCCAGATGGTGGTCGATTCGGTCGATGATCGGGGCGAGGAAGACGTTTGGAAGATTCTCGATGCGGTGGGACAGGGCCGAGGCAACGAAGCGCTTGGGCGTTATCAACGTTACCTGGCGTCGTCGGCCGACGTCATCGCGGCGCGCCTCTCCTTCTTCGGCCTGCTGGCCGGCTTCTGCCGCCACCTGACCGCGGTGGCCGGCATCGCCCGCTTACGCCGTGTGCCCCCTGGAGTGAGTAACTACAACCAGTTCAAGAATCGCTGTGTGGCTCAGCTCCAGGGTGAGCTCGAAGGGGGGAAGAACCCCCTCGCCGGCATCCACCCCTTCCGGCTTCACCGTGCCTACCTGGCAGCGTCGCGCATGGATCGAGACCTCCTCGCTCGTCTCCCCTGGCTGGTGCTCGAGACCGAGACCCGGATCAAAGGCGAGAGCGCCGAGCCCGACGTCGCCGTCGCGCAGCTGATCGCCCGATTGGTGGGGTCGGTCAGCCCTCCCCGGAAGGCAGGTAAGCCTTCTCGGCATAGTCCCTGACCATGCGACTGGCGGAGAACTGGGGCGTCAGCGAGGCGATCGACTCCTTCATCATCCGAATCCAGCGCCGCGGCAAGCCCTCGTCGTCGCGCTCGTAGAAGAGCGGCACGATGACCGTCTCGAGGATCTCGTAGAGCGATCGGGCGTCGGCCGAATCCTGGTGGGCCTCGTCGTCGGAGTGGCTTGCTGTGCCGATGACCCAGCCATTGTCACCATTCCAACCCTCGGGCCACCAGCCGTCGGCGATCGAGAAGTTCAGGCCGCCGTTCATCGCCACCTTCTGACCGCTTGTGCCACTGGCTTCGAGCGGCCGGCGCGGTGTGTTGAGCCACACATCGACCCCTTGCACCAGCATTCGGCCCATGCGCATGTCGTAGTTCTCGAGAAAGAACACCCGCCCGGCGAACTCATCCTGGCGGCTGAGCTCGAAGATGTGCTGGATCAGCTCCTGCCCTGGACGATCGGCCGGGTGGGCCTTGCCGGCGAACAACATCTGCACCGGGCGCTCTTCGTTGGCCAGCAAGGCGCGCAGTCGCTCCTCGTCGGAGAATACGAGCTTGGCTCGTTTGTAGGTAGCAAATCGGCGGGCGAAGCCGATGGTCAAGGCCTGTGGATCGAAGAGCTTCTCGATCGCCCGCAGCTCGTCCGGCGAAGCACCGTGACGAGCGCTTTGCTCTCGGAGGCGTGAGCAGGTAAAGCGGCCGAGGCGCTCCTTCTGAGCACTGTGGGTCGTCCACAGCTCGGCGTCGGGAAGGTCGAGCACTTCGCGCCAGCCATCAGTCGCCAAGAGCTCTGTTTCCCAGGACGGGTTGAACCGCTGGCGCAACAACTCTTGGGTCTCCTGCCCGAGCCAGGTGCGGGCGTGGACGCCGTTGGTGATGGCGTGGATCGGCGAGCTGTCTGTTGGGTGCTCCGGAAAGAGGTGGGTCCACATCTGGCCCGCAACTTCGGCGTTGAGCTGGCTCACCCCGTTGACCCAGCGCGTATGGCGGATCGCCAAGGCGGTGAGATTGAAATTGCCGTCGCCATCGTGCGCCCGGCCGAGAGCGAGGAGCTCCGGCAGCGGCATGCCGACTTCGTCGCACCAGCCACGGAAGTACTTCTCGATCAGCCAGCTGTCGAATTGCTCGTTGCCGGCTGCCACCGGTGTGTGGGTGGTGAACACGGCGTCGGCGCGAACGTCTTGCCGCGCCTGTCGATGGTCGAGGTGACTGTCCTCGACACGCTCGCGCAGCCGTTCGAGCTGCAGAAAGACACTATGACCTTCGTTCAGGTGCCACACGGTCGGATCGACACCGACGGCGCGGAGTGCCTTGACGCCACCCATACCGAGCAGGATCTCCTGCACCATCCGCATCTCTCGGCCGCTGACGTAGAGTTGGTTGGTGATCGGGCGATCTGCCGGATGGTTCTCCGGCACATCGCTGTCGAGCAAGATCAACGGCACTCGGCCGACCTGGGCGAGCCAGAGCTTGACCTTGATCTCCCGGCCCGGCAGCGGCACCGAGATCGTCAGCTCGCCACCGGTTGTGGAGGCGATAGGTCGCAGAGGCAGGCGGGTGAAGTCGTACTCCGGATAGGTGTGCTGTTGTAGACCCTCGGCGTCGATCGTCTGCTGGAAGTAGCCCTGACGGTAGAGCAGGCCGACAGCGACCAGGGGCAGGCCGAGATCGCTGGCCGCCTTGCAGTGATCCCCCGAGAGCACCCCGAGGCCGCCGGAATAGATCGCCAACGATTGGTGGAGGCCGTACTCCATCGAGAAGTAGGCGATCCGTTGGTCGTTGGCCTCCCCGTGACGCTGGCGAAACCATGTGTCGGCGCCGGGATGCATGTAGTCGTCAAAAGCACTCGTTACTGCCTGGTAACGAGTGCGGAACGCTTCGTTCTCGAGCAGTGGATACCATCTCCTGGGGTCGATATTGATCAGCAGCTGTACCGGATTGCGGTAGAGGCTCCATTTGGCGCTGTCGATGGTCGAGAAAAGCTCACGCGCCTCGGGTGTCCACACCCACCAAAGGTTGTAGGCCAGCTCGTAGAGCTGCTCGAGCTCACGCGGCAGCTCGATCTCGCTGACGTGCAGGGTCGGAATCTGGGGTCGAATACCGTGGTCCATCGAGACGTACTCCTCATGCGGTGACCGTCGCGGGTAGCATAAGCTTCTTGAAGTGTCGGCGAGTTCTACCACAAGCCGCGCAGCGATGCTCGCCCTTGGAATAGCGAGTCAGATGTCATGACCGAGCCCAAAGACAAAAGATTAGGGGGATTCGACAAGCTTCTAATCGGCTGTGGTCTGGGTTGCGCAGCGCTTATCCTCATCGGTGTCCTGGGCTTCACTTTCGCCACGATGTGGCTCGTCACTCCAGGCAAGCAGTCGGCGACCGAGTTCGTTGCCGACCAAGAGAGTGTTGGTGCCGTCCGTCTCCACTCGTTAGCAGCGGATCCCGGTGCCCAGGCGTTGATCACCCGGGTGCTCGAGCGCTTGCAGGAGGCGAATCGCGAGCAGCAGCGCGAGCAACTGCCGCCATCGCTGGGCTGGATTTCGGATATGCAGGCCCAACAAGCCGATCCTTCGGGTTTCAACATGTTCTTCCCCAAAGACATGACCGTGGCGTTCGAAGCGGCGGGGAGTGGCGAGGGCGCGTCCTCTGGTCAAGAAGTGCACTATGTCGCCGCTTTCAACCCACGAGTCATGGTGCGCATGTTCAAGACTATGTTCGGTTTTATCGGTCGCGCCGACAACAACGAGCAGATGCGCTCCACCCATCGTGGGCACCCGATCTATCGCTTGGAAGACGACGTCATCCTGGCCTTCGTCGGCTCGACGGTGATGGTTTCAGACGCCGAGCAGGTCATGGAGCGCGCCATCGATCGGTTCGAGACTGGGCAGGTTGCGGGTGCTGAGCCAGGCGGCCGCTTCGACTTTGCCATCACCCCGGCCGGCGATTGGGATATCGAGGGCGCGCTGAGCAACGAAGCCGGGCTCGCTGCCGGCTTCTTGGAGGGTATTACCCGCCCAGGCCCGGCGTCGCTCGATTTTGAGGGCGACGTCGCGCTCCCCGAGACTGAACGGCTGCACCTGGGCTTCGGCTTCGACATCGTCTCGGCCGACGAGCTCGCCGGGCAGACCGTGCTCGAGTGCGGTGATCGGCAAGCCGCCGCCCGCTGGCTGGAAGCGCTCGAAAGGCGCTATGAAGATCTGCGCGCTGAGGCCGAGGACCGCGGTCTAGACTACGAAATCACCGCGCGTGTCGAGGGCTCTCGCGTCCTGACCGAGCTTCGCCTCAATGGGATCGAAGAACTGCTCCTCGACGCTTTAACCTTCGCCGAAGAGTGACGGTTGAAGGCTGAGGGCCCCTGACTCGGGGACCTAATCCAACCGCAGAACCTCGCCCTCGACCCGCAGCACGACACTGCGTCCGAGCTCGGCGAGATCGCTGAGCTCGGGGTGGTTGTCGAAGAACGCACGCCCGTCATCCGAGTCGAGGGTCAAGCTGCGTGCAGCGTCGCCGGCATCGACTCCTGCTTCCACCCACAGGCCCTCTTCAGCCCACAAGAGCTGGCGGCCAGCAACGGTGACCTGGCTACCGACAGCGATACCGTCGGTCGCGGCCCCTGAAGGGGGTGGGGCCGGGCCGAAGGTCACCGGAATGGTGGGGGAGCTCTCCTCTCGCAGGTGGAGACTGTAGGAAAAGAGATAGATGAAGACCATCAGGGCGATGACGACGCCGAAGAGAGCAAGAATCGGGTTTTGTCGATTGAGCAGCGACATGCCTTGCTCGAAATGGTCGAGCAAGCTGGTTCGCTCATCGGCCAGGGCGATACGGCGCGCCACGGTCTGCTCGAGGCCGACCGGTGGGGCGAGTTGGTGAACGCCCTGCAGACTGTCGACCACGCGGCGCAAACCTTCGAGGCGCACGTTGCACTGCTGGCAGTTCTCGAGGTGCTCCTCGAGCTGCCGAGCCTCGTCCGCGACGAGTTGGCGGTCGATATAAGCGGACAGCAGGTCCGCCGAGGCGTGGGAGCTCATTGTGTCTTCTCCAAGACGATCCGGAGGCGGTCGCGGCCACGGGCGATGCGCGAGCGCACCGTTCCGATTCGCACTTTGAGGATCTCAGCGATCTCATCGTAGCTCAACCCTTGCAGGTCGCGTAGAACCACGGCCTCGCGGAACACCGGCTTGACCTGCCGCAGGGCCAGGGAGACCCGTCGACTGGCGTCTTGAGCGAGAGCGTTGTCTTCAGGACCGCGGCGTTCGTCGATCAGCCGGGCGCCTTCGCCGTCGTTCTC
>JBCCGX010000140.1:0-13214 GCA_039029035.1 Acidobacteriota bacterium
CGACCTCGAAACGGTCGTCACGCAGGCCGCCGGCGGCGAAGGCGGCGGCGAAGGCGTTCGGCTTGAAGCCGAGATGAGTGTCCGTGGCGGTGAAGATGCGGGCCGGGTCGAAGGAGAGCTCGCCCGCGGACGTGCGATGCAACTCCTTCAGGTCGCAGTCGATCCCCACTGCCTGCAGCTGGGCGAGGTCCACCTCGAGCTGCCGGCAATCGTTCTCGCTGCGCGCCCAATCCATGTACTGGCCCTCGGGGCAGACGTTGGAGAAGGGGTGGTCGAGCACGCGGGTGATCGAGATGTCGTCGAAGTAAGCCGATCCACAGGGGCTACCGCCGCAAGCGCCGAGGGTGCCCGAGACGTAGATCACGAAGTCGATGGCGGTGGCTCCCTCGGGCACCGCGACCTCGAGGCCGAAGCGTTGCCGGGGGGTGGTTTGGTTGGGCCCGGTCTCGATCACCCGGGCCTCGACGATCGCCCCCTGGGCACCCTTTGGAGTCGCCCGCAAGGAGGTGCCGAGTTGCAGGCCGTCGGTCTCGATGGCGGTGGAGAAGGCGTAGACCTCTCCCGGCACAACCCCCTGCAGGGTGTATTTGAAATTCACCTTGTGGGGAGGTAGGTCGTCGCGCAACACGTCGACGGCGAAGACATTATCGCCGCCGTGGCTGCGGATCTCGGCGCGGAAGGCCTCGTCCGGATACTGTTGGACATAGTACTCCGGTGCGCAGGGGCCGTCGTTCTCCCAGGTGTAGCGGCAGGGAGGATCGCCGGACGCGGTCTGGCTCAAGGAAGCGTTGGGGGCCAGGTTCTCGACCCGCACGATCTCGATGTCGTCGAGGTAGGCCGTGCCGCACTCGCCCTGGCAACTGCCGAGGGCCCCAGAGACGTAGATCACGAAGTCGACCCTATCGGCTCCCTCGGGCACCGCCACCTGCAGGCCCACTCGCTGCCAGGGCGCCGTCTGCCGCGGGCCGTTCTGGATCACCCGCGATTCGACGAAGGCACCCGCGGCGCCTTTGGGTGTGGCCCGCAAGGAGGTACCGAAGACCAGGTCCTGGGTGCGCACCGCGGCCGAGAAGGCATAGACCTCGCCGGGGGAGACCCCATTGAGGGTGTATTTCAGGTTGACCGCCGGATGACCGGAGCTCGGAGCCAGGTCGCCCCGCAGCACCTGCACCGTGAAGACATTGTCGCCGTTCAGGGTCTCGAGCCCGGCATGGAAGGCCTCGTCCGGATATTGTTGGACGTAATACTCGGGCGCACACGGGCCGTCGTTCTCCCAGGTGTAGCGGCAGGGGGGATCGCCGGACGCGGTCTGCTCGAAGCCCGGGTTGGGGGCCAGGTTGGTCTGTGCCCCACTCGCGACCGCGGACGCCAGGCCGAGGGACAGTATTGCGAGAAGCAGCAGGTAGGTCTTGGACATCATGGGCCCTCCTTGGTGGTGTCGACAGACGATGGATCGGAGTGACGTGTCGCCCTGCTTTGAGCGCAGGGCGGCCAACGGTCAGGAGTCCGAGGGTCGATGGAATCCGAACCCCTGGATGCTCCGTCGCCTCTTACGCGAGATTCCACGCTCACAGCTGACAACGAAGATGCGCCCGGGTGAAGCACCTTGCCAGTCGTTGAGCATCTCCGAGCAGCCTGGTTGCCTGGACCGGTACCGCCGCCTCGAAGAGAAGCCGCCTTGAAGAGAAGAAATCAACGGCTCGCTGACACCATCCCGGCGGATACTGCCTCTAAGCAATGACGACCCTAAATCTGCAACCCAAAAGAGAGCTTCCCATGCCAACAAGACACTCAACCCTCACCGCCCTCACGGCCGGTGCCTTCCTGATCTTCGGCCTCACCGCGTCCGCGGGGGCGTCGGCAAACTCAGTTCGAGCGATCGAAAAAGCCCACGCTGCCGACATCTACGAGCAGCAGGCCGTCGTCAAGGCCGATATGGTCATCGACTTCGGCCCCATGCACCTCGAAGGCACCCTCTGGTTCACCCCGTCCACGAGCAAGATCCGTATGGAGCTCGACGGCGGCCAGACCATCGTCTACGACGGACAGACCGCCTGGTTGAGCCCGAAGGATGCAGCGGTTCCCGGGCCGCCGCCACGTTTCCACGTCTTGACCTGGCCGTACTTCGTCGCCGCTCCCTACAAGCTCGACGATCCCGGAACGCACCATACCTCGACCGGCCCGCACATCGTGCACAAGGGGAGTCAGCGCCTGCAAGGCACCAAGATCACCTTCGACGCCGGCGTCGGCGACACACCCGAGGACTGGTACATCGCCTTCGCGGATCCGAAGAACGATCGCCTGACCGCCTTGGCCTATATCGTGACCTACGGTACCGCCCTGGAAGAAGCCAGCAAGACGCCGAGCATCATTCTCTACGACGATTTCGTCAACGTGAACGGCGTGCCCTTCGCCACCACCTGGACGTTTCACTTCTGGAGCCCCGAGTCCGGCATCGAAGGGGAGCCCAAGGGTTCCGCCAAGATCTCGAATATCGCCTTCGTCGATGAACCGGCGGGCGCTTTTGTGCAACCCGCCGGAGCGATCGAAGCCGCCCCGCCCGGAAAGTGATCTCCCGGGCTCCCAAGGCGCCGGGTGGGTCAACACTTCAAAGGTATTGCCTGATCCGTTCGAGGTTGTGGCGCACCCGTGCATCTCCCGGCTTCAAAGTCAAGGCCTCCTCAAAGGCTCGACCGGCACGTGGATAGTCGCGTGCCAGAGATGCTTCTATTCCTGTGGCGAGCAAATGCTCGAATCGATCGTTGGGAGATTCCGGCGTGCCGGCTAACTCGACCTGCTGGGAGTTCATCGCGCGCATTTCAGCAGCGACTCCACTGATGTCGATTTCTCGAGTCCCGAATCGTTGAGAATCCTGAACCCTCCTCGATTTCAAGAGGCGCGTCGCCGGCCCTAGCGCCTCTAGGCCCGAATGCCCCATCTGACGCTCTCCGGGGATCATCTGCAACATTCGGATCTCCACTCGAGAAATGGTCTGGAAAAGAATAGTTTCGAGGGCCGGCACAGCCTCCAATACACCGGCATAGGCATTCCAGATGTCACCACCAACAACCTCAACAGAGACCTCGAGCCCACCGGTCGAAAGGAGCTCCATGCTCACAGAACGCCGGCAGAGAACGGCTGGCAGCAAGTAATCGACTCCCTGCCGACAGTACTTGTGTTTGCCGACCGAAGCGGCAGATATGGCTGATTCAAGCCGGGAAGCATAGTCAGTCGTCGGTAGCTCCAGATCCAGAAGAGGCAAGTTGCTGCTCTCGACGGGGAGATTATTGAGGAGCCCGCCGTTAGCTGTACCCAGTAACGGGATGGGTGGCGTCGCTCGATCGAGGGTCGTCAGGAGCTCCAAAAAGCCGGGAGCCTGCTCGTTGAGCTCGGCCAAAACAACGCTGGGCGGCCCGTGGCTCGAGAGGCGACGAACCGCCGACCGACAGTCCTCGACGCATTCAATCTGGCAAACGCCACCTTGCCTCAGCTCACGCAAGACGGCTTGAATGCGATCAGATGGCCGTAGGGCAGCTAGTAAAGTGGGCTTCATTGCGTTGCGTTTCCAGCGAACTCGATTCGTTCTAGGACGCCTAATATGCCGTCATTGAATGGCTGCCCGGACCAGAGCCGCGTTCTAGATTTGGCTTGAGTCTGGTAGGGCAATGCCTTACCAGATCGACTAGATTCATGTACAGGTCATGCGCTACCTGCTCGCGCTTCGGCGGTTCAATCGCCAAAGCAACGCGGATCTGAACGCGCCCGGTGGTCACCACCCAGGCCAGGTCGTGCCCCTCCGGGTGACGAAAGACCTTGAGTGCCGGATGCTTGCTCATAGATCGGTACCCGCTGGCCTCGAAGACTCGTTCGAGAGCACCGGCATCGATGCCACACGGGAGGTCGCAGCGCCAGTTGAGAAGCCGGGCACAACCGCTGTCACGGCGGAGACGGGTGACGGGAATCTCATCTCGGGGTGCACAGGCTGCTGCGGTGGCTGTGTAGGACTCCTCCATAGGGACCTAACCTCTGGTAACCACTACCTCGCAGGTCTCGTCACCCTTCGAGCGGCAACGGGTTTCTTCCACTCGCCATTGCAGGCCCGACTTGAAGAGACTCAGGTATAGATCCTCGGTCAGGTCCGGCCTGGACGCCCACTCGACGCGATGGGCGAGCTGCATGATCGCGCGCGCGGCGTTGGCAAAGAAGTAGCAGCGCGGCTTGTCGGAATGGCCGTAACGTTCGACGTAGAAAGGAGATTCATAGTTGCTCGAGCTGCGCATCACCAGGCGCTGATCGGGCTCCAGCTCCTCAATCGTCCAGTGACCGAAGCCGAGTGCACGGGTGATCGCTGTGGCCGAGCTCACAATCTCTACGACTTCCCCTTGCAATTTGCCCACCATCGCTTCCCATTCGGGGGACAAGAGGATGTTGCCGATGGTGTAGAAGGCGCAGACATGGCCTGACTCGCCAAAGAGCTGCTCAACCGCACCGGTTGCTTGTGGGGCATGTTTCTCGATGTAGTGGATCGAGTCGTAGGCAGTCTGATCGTAGTAGCTCGACAGATGGCGTGTGATGAAGATCCCGAAACCCTGAACCAAGCCACGCTCATCACCCTCGACGCCCAGAAGGAACTCGTTGAGCCCGGTCGCGATCTCCGCAATCCGCGCTTCTTCCAGACCTTGGCCGGGATTGTGGATGTGGCGGAGGAAGACTTCGCGGCCAACAGGCTCAACTTGCGCCTCCTCGCCTCGACGCTCGAGCTCAAAGCCGCACGCGGGTTGCCGGCACGCAAAACACGATTCCTCACTCGAGCTCAGAGTGCCAGGTGGCAGACTGAAAGCCACTTCGGTTGCCGCCGCGGCAAATCCGGCCGCAAAAGCGTCGATCGGGAAGTTGCGCCTGACCCGCGACCCATACTTTTCGCGCCAGGCGAAACTGTAATGGAGATGATCTCCACGCACAGCGCCACCCCCTGCTTCGGCGAGCAGCTCCAGGCGGCCTTGTCCCATCCACGGAAAGACAGCAGCAGCCAGCTGTAGACGCTCCGCTGGCGTCGACGCGCCGGTCTGGGCCACCACATCGGAGAGGAGTTGCCACGCCGCACTCTGCGCCGCCCGGCTTCGAATCGTAAAGCCTTCTTCCTCGCCCAGGGCATCTTCCACCGTCTGGTCATGGAAGAGATTGAAGTGGTGGCAGTGGTAAACATAGGGCGTCGAGCCCAGAAACTTCAAGTCCTGGCCCGGGAGCTGCTGCGAGAGTTCGCTGAGTTGAGTCATCCCGTGAATTCCTTAGATGTTCAGAGCTGGTAGTCCGAGAATGCCACACGCGGTCTGCTCGATCTGCTCGACTTGCTCAGCGGTCAACTTCTGTGGCTCTTCGAGGTCATCCATGGATAGCTTGGTCCGTAGAGAGACCCGCAGCAGGACGGCATGAGGATCTGGCGCATAGCGGTTGAGGAATTCCATCACCCGCACTCCGCGGGGGCGCTGCTCGGCCTCAAAGGAAGGCAGCGAGTCGGTAATCCTCTCGAGCAGACGTCGGGTGTGGAGGCGGACCATGCCCAGGGCTGCACCGCGATCAAACACGCAGGCGCAGACAAAATCCGCCGTGAGCTCGTGCAGGATGATGAGATGGTCGGGCGCTTCGATGGTGACTTGCATATCGGATGACCACGAGCCGAGGGCTTTGAGCCCCTCGCGGTTGGCCCGGAACAAGTCGCCGAAGTAGGTGGCGACTTGCTCTTCGTCCCAGTCAGAATCTGCGTGGAGCCACGATCCGAAGAGCAGACAATCGGGCATCGTGGTGACGAAAACAGCACGCAACGAGGGGATATCTTCTACCGCCTTGGTTAGGTACTCGGGGGTCATATCTAAGATGCTCCTTCTTCTTCCAGTGTGCACAGGAATTGCTCGTGGATAGCGGCGATGTCTTGACCGGACACGGGATCGCCAGCGACGAAACCGAGGCTCAGATGTCCCCAAGGGCTATTAGCTGCCAGGAGATGGAGATGGCCACCTCTCCCGAGGTCCAGCGCCAGATAGCTTTTGGGAGATAGGTCGAAGCGATTGCGCAAAGACTCCCAAAGTTCACTCATCGCCGCTGAAGCAGCGATCAACTCCAGCGGCGCACTCTCGTGAACCAGCGCCAGACCCTCCTGATCCACCACGAAGGCATAATCGAAATCTGTCACCGGGCGGATCCAATCCAGCAACGCCTGGAGCCGTTCCTCGAAAGAACCCTTCGGTTTGACGAATGCCGGCCGGCTAGCTCCGTCTTTGCCCCCATCTCGTCGTCCAGAGGCGGCGTCGGGAGCCGCCGCTGTCAGACCGGGAAGGGGACTTTCCGGCGCAGACGAGACCCCCGCTTCTCGCAGTAGCAGCGAGAGCTCGCCGGGATCAACCCAAAAGAGGGACGGCTCGGTCGTCATCGATATCGAGTCCTATTCTGCTCTCGAGCTCGGCCGCGACCCGGTCGAAGACTGCGGCCACAGCTGGAGGGCGACGACGCAACAGCGCCAGCGGCACTCCCGCGGCACTGGCGTTCAGAAAGATGCTGTCTCGTGGGACCGTCGCATCGAGAACCAGATCATCGGGGAAAAGCTTCCAGCTTTCTTGCGCCACCGCCAGCGAAGCCTCCTCACGCGACTGGAGCATGGTCAGAATCAGCCCGGCGAGTCGAATCGGTGAACCTTCGGCTCGAAGCGATCCGATGACGCTCAGCAAGTGACTGACCGAGCGCGCGGCGAGGGGTTCGGCCTGCAGCGGTGAGACAACATAGTCGGCGCTCCGCAGCGCACCCAGGGTGACTCCACCCATCGACGGGGGCGTGTCGACCAGCACCAGGTCGTACTGCGCCCGTGCCTCATCGAAGAACCGAGCCAGCCGCGTTCCAGTTTCCAGCTGAGCCGACCACCGGAAGCCGTCGCCTGGAGGCACGGCACCCACCGGCAGCAAGTCGAACTCCGGAAGGCGTGAGGAAGTGACAGCTTCTTCAAGAGATTGGGTGCCTGCCAGAATCTCTGCCAGGCCCACCTGCGTGCGTAGATCTCCCTGCACCGAGAAGCCCACGCTACCCTGAGGATCAGCGTCCACGAGCAGGGTTCGCCACCCCCGCTGAGCGAAGGCGTAGCCACTGTTGAGAGCCAGCGTCGTCTTGCCGACGCCGCCTTTCTGGCTTGCAATAACGAGAATTCTTCCGGATTTCATTGCTGAGAGTGATCTAGATTCTTCCTGTCGCGTGACTCGGCCGGCTCCGGAGAGCTCAACCCGAGCCTTCGACATGGAACATCGATTCAGTCAGTGGAGGGGAGGTGACGGAGGTCGCTATCTGTCTAGGGACAAAGGTCTCTAAAGCAAGACATATGCCAGCAGTCTAGTTCGGATCCACTAGGGTTTCTGGCCGATCTACTTGGATATCTTCAGGCGACAGGGAAGGAGAACTTCCCCGTTGGGGAAAAATGCCCGGCATCGGCGACCATCACCTCGTTCTAGTCAGCTCGATGACCGGGGTCAACAATTAGCTCGATCACACCATCACCCCGGTGCCAGGCACCTCGACGAAGGAAGTCCTCACACCACACAGAATCCCCAGCAGCCGCTGCTCACCAGTCTTTGCAGCGGGCAGAGTCCTCAGCGACCGCTGTTCAGGTCATCGGCACTTCGCGCAAGTCTTCTGCAACCGCTGTCCGGCACTCTGCGCAACGCGCAGCCCCTCGGCAACTGCTGCCCACCAGTCTGAGCAATGCGCAGAGTCCTCGGCACCTACTGTTCGGAAGTCTCTGCAGCGTTCAGAGTCTCGGACAAGCGCTGTCAGGCTCTCTGTGCAGCGCGCAAAGTCATGGACATGTGCTGCGGAGCTCTTCCGCGATCGCGCAACGTCGGGGGCAACCCCTGCCGAGGTCTCGCGCGATCGCGCAAAACCGCGGGCAAGTGCTGTCGGGTCGTCTGCACCTTGCGTAGAGGTCGCGGCAGGGCCTGTCCGGGAGTCTCTGCATTGTTCCAACTCTCTGACGGCGCTTGTCGAGCTCTTCCGCGATCGCGCAAGACCGTGTACAAGTGTTGTCGGGCCGTTGCGCGATCGCGCAAACATGGGTACAGGCGCTGTCGGGCCGTTGCGCGTTTGCGCAAACATGAAGGCAGCGGTTGCCGAGGACTTGCGCGAAGTGCAAAGAGCCGAGCAAGGCCTGCCGGGCTGTTGCGCGATCGCGCGGCGTCTTCGAGAGGCCTTGTGGCCTAGAGCAAGACGATCATCGCCTAACCTCGGCCGGCGTGTCCAAGCAGCCGCGCAGCGCCGCGGTGGCGCTCAGGCCGGGAGCGGCGTCGCAGGCTATGGCTTCCACGCGAGCCGCGAGGTCGCCGGTGAATAGACGCGGCGCCCAAGTGGCGGCGCGCGGCGCGTCGTCGTCCCAACTCCTGCAGATCACCCGAAGGCGCGCCTCGTCGTCGACCGTGACACCCGCCACACAATCGGTCGCTTCGGTTTCGTCTGAACTCCAGCCGCGTGGCGCCAGGACCCCGGACAGCGCCAGGCCGGAGGCACTCTCGAAGAGACGCAAGCCGCGGACTCCGACAAGAACGAAGAACCGCCGGTCGGCGGAATACCGTAGGCCGAGGACCGCACCGAGGCCGCTGGCACTGAGCTGCCAGGCTTTCCGCCCCTGGGGGTCGAAGCGGGTGACCAGGCCGTCGCGCTGGCTGACAATGGTGCTGCCGTCGGCGAGCGCCAGTAGCCCGGTGTACCCGGCGGTCGCCTCGTCGCGATCCCGCTTCTGACCCAGCGATGCAAGGCTGGTCTCTTCGGCGCGACGCCAAGCGCCATCGGCCACCGGCCGATAAGCGAGCAGCTCGCCGGCTACCGCGACGGTGAGCTGTGTGGAGCCCGGGTCGAAATCAAAGGCCGAGCCGAAACCGGTCGGCACTTCGTCGCGCGCGGTCACCGCTTCGAGCGTCGACAAATCGACGATCTGTCCGGCCTGCGCGATCAACAGGTAGCGGCCGTCCGGCGAGCGCAGAGCCTCGTACGACCGGCGCTCGTCGTGCAGGACCGCGAGCTGGAAGCACTCGAGGGCAGAGGCCTCGGTCGGACAAAGCCGCCAGGTCACGCCGGAATTGGCGTGGTCCTCGAGGTAGGCGAGCGCCGTGCCCTCGATCCCGTCGAAGGTGGTCTCCTCAGGAGCCACGCCACGCGGCACCGGCAGCGACCGCCAAAAGCCCCGCCCCTGGAAGCGCGCCTGATCCCAAACCCTGGGCAAAGAGTCGGCGTCCTCTCCCGGTGGCAAAGGGAGCGCGCGGTAAAGGGTGGGGATCTCGTCGAGCTCTTGCCACTCCTCGACCGGGGCCAGGCGCTGGGCGCCGAGGGGCACGACCGCGGCGATCGACGGATCGAAGTCCACGGCACCGCTGTCGGCTCCGGTGGTGAGGCAGCCCGCCGCCTCGAACGGATGGCTGTTGGCCAGAGCCCAAGAGCCCATCGCCACGGTGAACGGATTGGCCTCGGTCCTCCCCGGCGACCCCCGGATCGCGGTCTTGCTCCCGACCGCGGCACTGGCCGCGACCGGTTGCGGCTCTTCGATCGCCTGCGCGGACAGCGGGTGGGCCATGCGCTCGCCCCCCTGCGCCACCAGCAAGCCCTGGCAGCGGCCGAGAGCCCACAGGCCCTCGAACGGCACGAAGTGCGCGAGGTACCTGAAGGTGAGGGTGCGGCCGTCGGCCGAGACCGAGAGCGCATCGTGGAAGATGGTCCCGTTGGTGCTACCGTACTTGGTGCCGAGGACCACCAGCAGGCCGCTCGGGGTCTCGAAGGCGTAGCTCTCCCATTCGATACCCTCGTTCTTCCTCTCCGCCAAGCGCGACCCGGCCTGCGGGTCGAGCACGATCGTGGCGAAATCGCCGATCACCACCAGGCGCCGGCCGTCGCGGGAGAGCAGGACTCGCTTCGGAACGACGCCGAGGTCCGACAGGTCGTGGATTCCGCGCTCGGCG
This sequence comes from Acidobacteriota bacterium, assembly GCA_039029035.1. Classification (GTDB taxonomy): domain Bacteria; phylum Acidobacteriota; class Thermoanaerobaculia; order Multivoradales; family J023; genus JAAELT01. The sequence continues at coordinate 9,981 of JBCCGX010000140.1, forward strand.
TCGAGGAACAGCAGGCTGCCGCGGTAGCTCAGCAGGCGCGGCGGCGAGATGGCCGCGACCTGCTCGGAGAGCGGCCGCGCCCAACCGAGGATCGACCGCGACGCCGACGCGACGCGGGGCTCGATAGGCTCGGCGAGGTAGGGTTTCAGGCGCAAGAGCCCTTGGGTGACCCGGCCCTCGCCGACATCGATGGTGGTCTGAGCCAGAGCCTGGTCGATCTCTTGTTGACGGCCTTGCTCGCGGCTTCGCAGCCAACCCAGGCCGAGGACGAGGAAGCCACTCAGAATCGCCAGCGTGAACAGCGAGGTGACCGCCAGACGGCGCCGCGCGCGCCGCCGATCGCGGCGCCAGAGCGAGTCGAAGGGAACCCCCAAGAGACCGGCGGCGAGGCGTGCGCGCAGCCGCGCGAAGGGCTCCTGCCGTAGATCGAGTCCGAGCGGCTCGGTCGGTTGGTCGGTGACCCGGCCGTCGGGCGCGACCACGAAGCGTAGCGCCGGTGGGAAGCACTCCTCCGTCTCGTTCGGAGCGTTCGGTGTACCGTCGACGATCACCGCAAAAATCGCCCCCTGGCGGCCCAGGCGCTTGAAGTGAATGATCTCCTCGTTCACCCATCGCGACTTGGCGGCTGCGGGCGAGCACACCACGAGCAGCGATTCCGAGTCCTCGAGCGCCCCACGCAACGCCCCGCCGAGGTCTGGCGACGCGCTCATCTCGTCGTCGTCGCGAAAGAACCGTCCAAGCTTGCGGCGCCGTACCCCCTCCGTCCCCCGCGGCAGCTTGTACTTCTCTAGCGCCCGGTGGAGCCGAATTGCCGCCTTGCGGTCGCGGCGCGAGTAGCTGAGAAAGGCGCGGTACCTAGGCTGCTGCTGCGCCATGCCTACCTTCCAGGCACCTAAGATCCCAACCTATTTCAACCTCACGTTGTGGACTTTATCGCGAGGCAAGAGGATCGAAGCCTGGTGCACGACGGTTTTCCCTTCCCTAACAACGATCTGATAGGTGCCGGCTCCGAGTCGGCCGATCGAGTACTTACCATCGTCGCCGGTCAGCGCTCGGCCCTTTTCGCTATCGTCCTGGCTAACGATAACCCAGACCGAGGCCGCCGGACTTCCCGATGCCTCGACGACCTTGCCGGCGACCTGCAAGTTGGAGTCTGCCTGGCTGGGCAGCCCAATCGCCAGCATCAACCCCAGGGCCAAGATCGACGAAATTACGGAGCTCTTCGAAACGCTCATCGTGTCCTCCTTACAGCCGAAAATTCCAATCGTCCGTCGCTTCGTCACTCAAAGACCCACGGTGAGAGCCCGCGAGCGATCGTGCACTGAGGTTCTGACGAGGGCTTGGTGGTCACTGGCTGCTGGGCCAGGTCACTTCGATATCGTCCCCAGGGCCAATGTCTTCCAGACGAGGCAGCGTCACGATCTTGGCGCTCTTCGTCAACGGATCCCGCAGGATCATTCGGTAGACCGTGCCCTCCTGGACCTCGAGAAGCCGAAAGACGCCATCGTCACCGGACGTGCCGGAGATGCTCGCGAGCAGCACTTCAGTGCTCAACGGTGTGTCGACATCGACACCTGCACAATCGAGTCGTGCCTTACCCGAGAGGGTCAGGAGATCCGGTGACGGGCTCTGGAGATCTTTCTCGAACTCGACCTTGGCCGTACACGTACCGGTAGGACTGTCGATCGGCGCCGAGTGCAGTAGCGGTGCCTGAACGACCGAGCCAATGGGAGGTCCTTCCAAACTCGATTCAAAAACCGTAAGAAAAAACTCCGGTACGATCGCGATGGCGGCAAGTGCAAAGGTCGAGATGGCTGGAACGACGACCTTGAGTAGCTTGGATTTGGATTCGGAGTCTTTTGTCATCAAACTCTCCCCCAAACATCACAGCATTGTTCGCCCCGTTCATCGTAGACCCGCTCCCTGACGGTTTTGTTTAGCGGAGCCCAAGCGCCTGTCCGCTTCGATGGCTGGATCGGTCGCGAAACTCCGAATCTGGCCATCGCGGCCGACCAGCGCTCAGTCTTGTTGCCCGCTTCGTCGGCTTGGAGGCAGATCAGTTCCAGGTGTGCTGCAGTTTCGGAGTCGCGACCGCAGGGATCGGCAAGACGAGAACGACCTAACCGGTTATAGCCGGCGACCGTCTAACCTAAAGAACACCGAATCGATCAGCCGATGTAAGGAGAAAGTCATGACCCAACGAATCGTCCAGCTCGTCGCTTTGCTCGGCCTCGGGCTCCTATCGTCACCTGGCCTGGCTATGGCACCGTCCGACAGCGGCAGCGAGCCAACCGTCGACCTCGCGGCGATGTTCGAGGGCAACTGGCAGATGCGCGGCCGATTTCGCCACGTTCCGGCAATGGATTGGATCCCGACACGCAGCGAGTTGGTCGCCGAGTCGAAGCTCGGCAACCAGGTCATCCTGCGGGACATCACGGCCGCCCAGATCAATTTCGCGGCACTCGACCTGATCACCTACAACCCGAAGACCCGGGCCATCCAGTACATCTATCTCAGCAACCAGGAGACGACGGCCCTGATCTTCGAGGGTGTTTGCGAAGGCGACTGTCGTCACCTGGAGTTCGAGCAAGTGTGCGGCCCAGCGACAGCCTCGGCCTGCGACGGGCGGACGACGATCACGTTCGAGTCCGACGATCGATTCGTCGCCCGCGACTACCGGCCGGGGCCCGATGGCGAGCCGTTCATGAGCCGGGAGGTCTTCTACACCCGCGAGGGCTCAGAAACGGCGCCTTAGGCGTCGGCCGGCCGAGGTTGTGATCTAGGGCCAGCAACTATCGCTGGTCGAAAGACACACGATATCCGTGCAGCCGTTGGACGATCGAACCAAGACGAAGCCGAAGGCCTCACCGTCGGCGCAGAAGGTAGGCGCGACGGTCGCGGTGACTTGCGACGTCACCAGGAAGCCCGAGCCAATCGAGTTGATCTCCGGATCCGGCTTGTCGCAGCCGATCCCCACGGCGCAAGTCTCGGCCGACGCGTAGGTGGTCTTGGTCCCGCCCGACAACGGACCGAACTCCCCATAGGTGCTGGTCGAACGGACGAAGGGTTGAGCGAAGCTGAAGTAGCCGTAGTCGTGTACGAAGGTGGCACTGCCCCAACAGACCGGCCCGTTGCCACCAGACCGCGTCGGGGCCAAGATCTCCGGCGCGGCTTCGAGGAGCTCGTTGCGACGTAGCTCGAGCTCGGCGCGGCGGAGCTCCAGCTGGCGCCCCA
>JBCCGX010000141.1:0-13208 GCA_039029035.1 Acidobacteriota bacterium
CAGGCTCAGGGCGCCGCCGAGCAGGAAGAGGAAGAGATTCTCCCGCACCAGCTGCGACACCATGCGGTTGCGACTGGCTCCCAGGGACTGCCGAATGGCGATCTCGCGGCCGCGCTCCAGGCCGCGGACCAGCAGCAGGCTAGCGACGTTGAGGCACGACATGAGAAGAATCAGTCCGACGGCGACCATCAAGATGGTGCCGTAACCCACGTGCCGCGGGCGATCCGAGGGCTGCATGGTGCCCTGCAGAAGGGGCTTGACACGCGCACCAAGCCCCTCGTTCTGGGTCGGGAAGGCCTCTTCCAACTGCTGCGAGAGGCCCATCAGCTCCTTTTCTGCCTGCTGCAGAGAGACCCCTTGAGCGAGGCGGCCAACCCCATTGAACAACGCCCCACCACGCATCTCGAACCACTGGCCGTAGGGCGAGAGCTCCTGGAACATCGACATCGGCAGCCAGAAATCGACGTCGACGCCGACACTGGTGCCTTTGAAGCCCTCCGGCGCCACGCCGATCACGCTGTGCGAGCGGCCGTTGATCTCCACCGTCTGCCCGACCGCCGCTTCATCTTGGCCGAAGAGCCGCGACCAGCACCCGTGGCTCAGCACGGTGACCGCATGGGCCCCCGGATCGAGATCCTCCCCCGCGCTGAAGAACCGGCCGGCAACCGCTCCCACGCCCAGCACGTCGAAGTAGTTCGCCGTGACGAACATACCGGTGCCGCGCACCGGCCCGCTGCCGCCGGTGAAGTTCATCTTGTTCCAAAGATGCAGCGCGATGCCGTCGAAAGACCGACTCCGCTCGCGCAATTCGAGGTAGTTGGGGTGGGAGAGGCTCAGGTGACCGGTGTATTCGCCCACCTCGTTGCGCCGCATGGCATAGATCGCCGCCAGACGATCCACGTCCTCGACCGGCAAGGGGCGCAGGAAGATCGCGTCGATCAGGGTGAAAATCGCCGTATTGAGACCGATGCCGAGCACCAACGACAGCAAGACAGCTGCCGCAAAGGCAGGTCGGCGGCGCAGCAATCGAAATCCGAAGCCAAGGTCGCGCCACAAGCTCTTCAATGCTCAGTCTCTCTCAAAGGTTCGGCGAATTGCCTTCTGAAGTGCTCCAATCCTACTGATTAGCGAATCTTAACACACCTGCGCAATCTACCTGCGCCAAATCAATCAACCCAATCCCGAAGCCTCCGATCGGGGCCACCGTTCCGGAGGACTGTCGACCGTTGATTGTCTGCACGCCGGATGTCACACTCCCGAATCATGCAAAACATTCTATCCGACGCTGAGCTTCTCGCCCGATTGGTGTCTTTCGATACCACCAGCCGCAACAGCAACCTGCCGCTCGCAGAGTTCATCAGCGACTACCTGGATCGTCCGGGGGTCCGCATCGAGCGCAACCCGTCGGCCGATGGCGACAAGACGAACCTGATCATCTCGGTCGGTCCCGAGACCGATCCCGAGCGCCGCGACGGACTGGTGCTCTCCGGCCACATGGACGTGGTGCCGGCGGACGAGCCCGAATGGCAAAGCGACCCTTTCGAGCTCACCGAGACCGACGACAGCTATGTCGGCCGCGGCGCCTGCGATATGAAGGGCTTCGTCGCCCTGGCGGTCAACCAGGTGGCGCGGATCGATCCGGCGCGGCTGCGCCAGCCTCTCGTCCTGGTGCTGACCTACGACGAGGAGATCGGCACCTTCGGCGCCGAGCGCTTCGTCGAAACCTGGCCCCGGGATCGCCCCCTACCCCGCCGCACCATCGTCGGCGAGCCCAGCTCGCTGCAAGTCGTGCGCATGCACAAAGGCCACGCCACCCTCAACCTGGTGTTCACCGGCCGCAGCGCCCACAGTGGCTACCCTCACCTGGGCCACAACGCCATCGAAACGGCGGGGCGCGCGATCAACGCCCTCAGTGCTCTGCGGCGCGAGCTCGAAGCCGAGACACCCCCCAACCGTGAGTTCTTCCCCGAGGTGCCTTTCGTCGCCCTCAACGTCGCCACCGTCCACGGTGGCGCTGCGGTCAACATCGTGCCCGATCGGTGCGTGGTCGACGTCGGCTTCCGCATCCTGCCGGGTATGGAGTCGGCCCCGGTCGCCGAGCGCATCCGACGGGCTGTCGCCGACGCCTTGGGCGACGAGCCCTTCGAGATCAGCCGGGTGGAAGAGAGCCCGCCGCTGCTGCTGGCCGAGGACCACGACCTCTACCGCACCTTGTGCCAAACCCTCGATCAACACGACACCGTCAGCGCCTCCTACGCCACCGATGCCGGCTGGTTCGATACCGGCGGCTACGACTGCCTGATCTGGGGTCCCGGCACCATCGAGGTAGCGCACAAACCGAACGAATCGATGCCCAAGGGCGAGTATCAACGGGCCTCGCAGCTGCTCGATGGCTTCGTCGAGCAGTTTTGTGGTGCAGCCTGAGGGCTCGCGGGCACGGCGCCGCAAGTGAGTTTCAGGCTAGCCCGGAAAATTCACCGGCCTGAGAGCGAAGCGCGAACGGACCTGAATCGAATGTTCTACAAAGCCAGTGCCAGAACACAGCGCCTGTCCAAGCCCCTACGCAAAGTGCCCGAGCGCGGGCCTTTGAGCGTCGGAGCGACAGGCTGGTGATTCTCCGGGGCTGCTAGCCAGTGAGCTGTGCAGCTCCCCTACTCCGGATCGAAAAGCAACAGCTGCAGGGGATGCGGCGGATCGGCCGCGCTCCAGGCCAGAGCCAGAGAGTCACCGAATCCGGCCAGGGCAGGGCTCGAAGCTGCCCGATAGCGTAGACGCACGGCACGCTCCCAGCGCCGTCCATCCTTCGAGCTCGCCCAATGCAGGCGGGGCGCGCCTGTGCCGAGCCAGGCGAGGTGGACGCGGCGGCCATGGACCGCCAGCGCAGGGCGCACAGCGGTCGATTCGTCCAGCGTGACGCGACTGCGGAAGGCCCAGCCGTCGCGGCTGCGGGCGACCTGGAGGCGCCGGTCCTCCGCCGGCCAGGCGAGGAGGAGACGCGACCCCGTGGCGGCCAGGGCCGGGCCGTGGGCGGCCCGATGGTCGAAGCTGCGCTGGTCAGACCAGTCGACGCCGTCTCGGCTTCGCGCCAGGCGCAATCTCCCGTCGTCGGCATCGCGCCAGGCGAGGTAAAGCCGGCGCCGAAAGACGGCCAGGGACGGCGGCGTTGACGAGCGCTGGTCGAGGGTCGCAGCGGTCTGCCAGCTGGTCGCGTCGGCCGAGCGCAGGATCGTGATGCGATTGTTACCCAGGCCGACGAGCGCGGCGACGAGCTGGCCGCCGAAGGAGACGAGGGCGGGGCCGGCCGGCGAAGCCTGTTCCAGGACCGCGGCATCGCCGAAGACGAAGCCATCCCGCGAGCGGCGGAAAGCCGGCCGCAGGTCACCGCTGTCGACCCAGCCGAGGACGAGCCGGTCGTCATGCTGCACCAGGGAGGGCGCCTGACGCGTCCCGTCCTGCAGCTCGGCTTGGCGGAAGAGATCCACCTTCAAAGCCTCGGCCACCTGATCGATCCGCTTGGCGAACGCGCGCTCGTCCTCCGGCGCCTCGGAGCTCTCGCCGCCCCAGTGCAGCCCGACCGCCGCATGACTCTCCTCCTCGAGCCAGACCGAACCGGAGTCACCACCGAGGCTCAGCTCCTGCCACTCACCCGGCAGCGGAACCACGGTGAGCTCGTGCTCGCTGACGCCCTCGATCATGCCGACGGTGGTGCCAGTCGTACGCCCCGACTTGGTGACCCGCAAGCCGAGGGCCGGCTCGACGAAGCCCTTGAGGCCGCCCGGAAAATCGAGGATGGTGCTCGACACCCCCCGGCTGCCCTCGATCCGTGCCACAGCGCAATCGAGGAAGGCATCCGAATCGTCGACGCGGCCGATGCGATCGCGTCCACCGGTCGTTCCCGGTTGGTTGACCGGCTCGTCGCGCCCCCCCTGAGGCCTCCCCTTGGCCAGGACGTGATGATTGGTGAGCGCCATCGGGTCGCCGGTGGCGCGCTCCCACACCACCGCACCGAGGGTGCCGACCCCGGCCTTCTCGACGTTGCGAATCTCGATGCCACCGACCAAGGGGTTGCGTCGCCGCCGCCGATGGGGCTCGACTCGCGATTGGATCACGTCCACTGGAAAGCCTTCGAGCTGGCGCGGAACCCGATCCTTCTCGCTGAGCGCTGTGGGATCGACCTTCTGCCCCACATGGGCCCGGATCGCCACCTCGCCGGTCATCTTGCCCTTGCACCAGCGGTAACCGATGTCCACTCGCTCGACCCCGGCACAGGCCTCCAAGTGGGGGCGGCAGCGTTTTAAGACTCTGGCGAGCGCCGCCATCTCCGCCGCTTCCAAGGGCCGGAAAGTCGCGCCGCGTGCCGCAGTTCGAACCGGCCGCGACGTGCCGGATTTCGGATCATTCGTCTCGGCTGTCATCAAGCACCTCCCAATCGATAACCTGGCAGCCTAGCACACGCCCCACCTGCTATGCTCGCGACCACCTCGTAGGACCCATCCTCGTGAAGCAACGCGAATACGGCGACGTCCAGCCCGGAATCCATTGGGGTCCGTTCACCTTACGGATTCCCTTCGTCCACGTCCGCGGGGAATGGCCGGAGCTCGTCCAGGGCCTGATGGTCGCCGGCGCCACCGGTCTGGCGATCGTGCCGCTCTACATGAGCTCGTTCGGCATGAGCTTCGAGATGGCGGTCGCCCTGTGCATCTTGCAGGGCATGTTGATCACCTCCGGCCCGATCGTCTTCGGAGAACCCTTCTGCCCCGGTTGGCTGACCCCTGCGCTACCGCTGGTCCTGCGCGAGGCCCTGGTCCACACCTCGATCGGCGAGCGCACCGACTTCGTCAACGCCGTCGTGCTGATGGTGGCAGCCCTCTTCCTGTTCTTCGGCATTTCGGGTCTCGGCTCACTCTTTCTGCGCTGGGTCCCACGGGTGATGCAGGCCGGCATCATCCTCGGTGCCGGCATGAGCGCACTGTACGGCGAGCTCACCGCCCGCGGCGGCGAAGCGTCGCGCATCGAGCGTTATCCGGTGTCGATCCTGCTGGCGGTCGGCGTCTCCATGTTGCTGCTCTTCTCGCTCCCCCTGGAGCGCCTCAAGCAACGCCTGACTTGGCTGCGCAACCTCGCCGCCTTGGGCATCGCGCCGGGCTTCTTCCTCGCCCTCCTCGTCGGTCCGTGGTTCGGCGAGTTCGAGTTCAGCACCTTGCGCGCCCTCTTCTTCGATGAGCAAGGCGGCTGGATCTTCGGCTGGGGAGATATCGTCTTCTGGCCCGATTTCGCAGGTTTGTGGTCCGGCTACAGCCCCCTGGCGATCGGCTTCCCCGCCTTCGAGGTTTTCCTCCAGGCCCTCCCTCTCGCCCTCGCTGCCTACATCATCGGCTTCGGCGACATGATCACCGGCCGCGCCGTCCTGGCCGACGCGGCCGACGCTAGGCCAGACGAGACCATCCCCTTCGACGAGCGCCGCACCCACCTGACCCTCGGCATCCGCAACGCCGTACAGACCCTGCTCGCTGGCCCGTTCTTTCCTTTACACGGCCCCTTGTGGACCGGCGTCATGGTAGTCGTCGCCGAACGCTACCGCCGCGGCCGCGAAGCCATGGACTCGATCTACGGCGGCATCTTCAGCTACTACGTCTACGGCATCCCGATCCTGTTCTTCTTCCGCCCGATGGTCGAGCTCCTGCGCCCGGTGCTCGAAGTCGCCTTCTCCCTCACCCTGATCCTCACCGGCTTCGCCTGCGCCTATGTTGCCCTGGCGATGGTCAAGACCCGGGTCGAGCGCGGCCTGGCGGTGATGATCGGCATGGTGGTGACGGTCTACTCCACCGCTTGGGGCCTGGGGGCAGGGCTGGTCATGACAGTGCTTCTGCTCGGGCGGACGGCGTGGGCCGTCGAGGGAGCGGAAGCGGCGGAAGACGGTTGACCGTCCATCAGATCTCGATGCCACGCTCGCGGCACCATTCAACGATGGAGTCCGCGTACCGCGCATTGTCTGGCCGGATCGTTTCGACGGCCTGCCGCATCAAGTCCGGCACGCTGTCGAGGCCGAGCATGGTGCCGGTGACTCCGGCGTTATAAAAATCACGCCGGTCCACCGACGCAGTGTGGATATCGTGCAGATTCGATAGGGACTCGAGCCACGGTAGAGCCAGATCCCGTATCTTCTGGCCAACAGCCTCGGCCACCGTCTGCACGTCGGAATCGCTGGTGACTTCCCACCAGAAGTCGCCGGCGTTCATCAGGGCGCCGATCCGTAGCCGTGGCCTACAATCGGATTCCTTGATGGCTTTGGACGGTTCGCCGAGCCCAAGGAATTCCCGGAACCCCAAGTGGCACACGCCGAGATTCAAGGTGAAGCGCGACGACGCGTAGGTATTGCCCGAACTGAGCTGGATGTTGGCGACCCGCGTCAGCTCCTCCGTCGGCTTGCGCCAGGTGTATCCGGCCTTCTTGTAGCCTGCCCGTTTGAATTGCGGTGTCGCTGCTGTGGCCACGATTTCTTTGATGAGGTTCTTGGAGTGCATCGGAATGGCCTACTGCTTGGGTTGATGGTGCTGGTTGTTCGAACGGGCCGCTGGCTGGAGATTACCATTCGATCTCTGCTTCGGCCTCTGTGCTCGCGGCCGAACCGGCCGGCAGCGAAGTTTTGGCAGGCTGCTACAATCTGTCTCGCTGACCGCCGCACCGGACCGAGGCTGACCGAGCCGCATCTGCGCGACCGGCAAGCATTTCTCTTCCGCTCCCATCGCCTCCCATGAACGAGTCCTTCCAACTCAAGCTCCTGCGCCTGCAGGCCGATCTGCGCTCGCGCCTGCGCGATGTGCACGATGTGAAGAAGGTCTTGATTCACGGTCTGCGCGTCACCAAGGAACTCTTCGGGGCCGAGGAAGGGGCTATTGCGACCCTCAAGCCGGGTCGTTCGAACGCCACCTTGGTCTATGCCCTGCCGCGTGGCGGCGACTGGGACGCAGGGCTGATGACGCGCTACATCCAGGGCAAGCGACCAGCGATCCCCGAGACCATCCTGCTGGCACCGGTCCGCCGCCGCGGGCGCCCGTGGGCGGCCCTGGCCCTGCGTGGCAATGGCCGGATCTTCTCGCCGGAAGAGCGCGAGGCGCTCTTCGCTATCACGCAGCTACTGACCGAGATCGTGCATGGGCTGGACGAGAAACGCCTGCGCAAGGTGCGGCGCAAGATCGAGCTCAAGATCGCCGATCACCAGGAGCCCAAGGACCTGATCTACGATCTGCTCCATGGCCTGCGGTCGTTGACCCGCTACGATCACTCGGCGGCGCTGTGGATCGCCAATGAAGACAGTGACACCCTGGAGCTGGTCGCCGAGCAGATCGCCTGGACCAAAGCGCGCAGCCGACGTATCGGCCTACGCCTGGAGCTCGACGACGCCCTGCGCCAGCAGCTCAGCGACGACGCGGTGCGTCTCTACGAGCGCCATGACGACCACTGGCACGAGCCGCGCCAGAAGACGAGGGCGACGATTCCCGAGCTGCTGCAAGACACTTCGTCCGGCGGCCCACCCGAGGTCACCATGGTTTGCGCTCCGATCGTACCCCCCGGCGGCGCCATCGGTGTGCTCAAGATCGCCGCCCGAAGGCGCGGCGCTCTGGGCAAGTACGAAGCGCGGCTGGTGGAAGACTTCCTGCCCCTAGCCTCTCTGGCGGTGCAATTCTCCGTCCATACCGAGTCGTTACAAGAGCGGGTGCTGCAGTCGGAGCGCAAGCACGCTCTGGCCAATCTCACCCGTGGCATCACACACGACGTCAACAACGCCGTCGGCGCAATGCTGCCCCTGGTCCAGCAGATGCGCCAGGACGCGCGCGAGGGCGAGGTTCACCCAGAGACCCTGGTGGAAGATCTGCAATCCCTCGAGACCTCCCTGCGGACCTGCCGCCGCATTTTTGGCGGCATGCTGGCCATCGCCCGCGGCTCCGGCCAGGGGGTGGGTCACGGCAATCCGCGCCGTGCGATCGACGGCGCCCTCTCGGTGCTCGGCGACAGCCTGAAGCGACGCTCGGTCGATGTCGTCCTCGAGCTGCCCCAGGAGCTGCCGACGATCCGCGGCAGCCAGGGCGACCTCACCCAGCTCTTCCTCAATCTGATCGCCAACGCCCGCGACGCCATGCCCGAAGGCGGCAAGCTGCGCATCGCGGCGGAGAACGGCGGTGAGGCGCTGCGGGTCAGCGTGCAGGACACCGGCACCGGCATCCCCGAGACCATGCTCGATCGGGTTTCGGAGCCCTTCTTCACCACCAAGGCCGAAGGCAACGGCCTCGGCCTGTCGATCTGCCGATCGATCCTGTGGGACATCGGCGGCGAAATGGAGATCGATACCGCTGAGGGCCAAGGGACTCGCCTGTCGCTGTCGCTGCCCGTGCTGTCGGAAGAGCCTCGTGAGGTGAGCGCGTGAAGCGCAAGGCGACGCTCCGGCCGCGCATCCTGGTGGTCGACGACGAGCCGGCGATGCTGCGCACGGTCGTTCGCATCCTCGAGCGCGACAACGAAGTCCACGGCTTCGCTTCGCCGACCGAGGCCCTGGCCGCGGCGCCCGAGATCGAACCCCACCTGGCGATCGTCGACATCCGCATGCCGGAGATGGACGGCTTCGAGCTGATGAACGCGCTCAAGCGCATCGACCAGGATCTGCGGGTCATCCTGATGACCGGTAGCGGCTTCGACACCGACCAGAAGCTGATTCGCGCCATTCGCGAGAAGGCCTTCTTCTATATCCAGAAGCCCTTCGAGCGCGCCGTCTTGCGCACCCTGGTCGCCCGCTGCCTCGAGATCCGTGCCTTGGAGGACGCCAACCGTGGCTACCTGGCCCACCTCGAGAGTCAGCTCGAAGAAGCCCGCGCCTTCCAACAGACAATGCTGCCAGCACGCCAGGCGAGCCTCGAAGGCTTCGAGATCGACGCCACCTACCAACCCTGCACCGAGCTCGCCGGCGACCTCTACGACTACGCCGCGGCCGGCGACGGGCGCGTCGCCCTGCTGCTGGCCGACGTCGTTGGCCACGGCGCCTCCGCCGCCATGCTCACTAGCCTGGTGAAGTCGGCCTTCCGCGCCTCCTACCCGGACTACGACCCACGCGCCGTGGTCGAGCGGGTGAGCGAGGCCCTGGTCTCCTTCGAGCCCGATCGCTTCGTCACCTTGCTCTGCGCCCGCATCTCGATCGCCGAAGGCCGCCTGGAGTACGTCAACGGCGGCCACGACGGCGGCCTGGTGACCTACGGCGACGGCCGCACCACCCAACTCGAATCCACTGGCCCGCTGATCTCGCCGGTGCTACGCCACCTCGGTTGGAAGAGTCGCCTGGTGCCCTGGAGCCCCGACGCGCGCCTGCTGCTCTACAGCGACGGCATTACCGAGACCGTCACCGACGAAGACGAGATGTTCGAGCTCGATCGCCTCCTGGCCATCGTCGGCGACAGCCAAGCGCGCGGCGCCGAGCTCCTCCGCCAGGTCCTCCAGCGGGTCGAGACCTTCGCTGGCGGCCGCCCGGCGGCGGACGACCGCACGTTGTTGACGGTTCGGCAGGCGTAAGCCCGCGACTCAGGGACAGCCCCCGCCTTCGACCAGCCCGAGCTGGTACACCCGGCCTTCGATGCCCGAGAACGAGTCCGACAGCTCGTTGTCGACAAACGACACGGATCCGTCGTCGCCATGGGCCACGCTCACGCCGCAAATACGATCGCTGAACGGGACAGTGAACTCGATTTGCTGCGCATAGGAGTGTGTGACGATCAGGTAGACCTTCGATCCCAGTCTGTAGGCGCTGCCACGCAGAGCTGGGTAGTCGGGCATGGCGAAGGTGGCGTCGGCGCCGGGGATCGGATTGTCGATCAGGTAGTCGGTGCCGGGGATGATCTCGAGTACGTCGGCGTTGACGTTGGTGAACGGCACCGAGAAGGTTCGCACGCCGTCGAGGATGTACTCGCGCAAACTACTCTTGATCAAGCGCAGGCCGATCTCGTACTCGTCCCACACCGTCAGCACCTGGGCGGGTGTCGGTGGGAACGGACAATCTACATTGAAAAACCCGGCCTGCGCCTGGACGACGAACTGGTAGTTGTAGATGAAGACCCCGCGGCCACGGTGCAGGCCGGACCAGAAGTCGTGTCGCGCCTCGGCGGCGGAGATGTCGGCTTCGGCCAACGAGCAGAGGTTCAAGTCAGGCAGGTGGAATGCGAGGGGCGACGGCACCGGCTGGCCGTTGGTGAAGTAGGCGTTGCGCACATGACTGAGCGCCTCGATCTGGGCGTCCATACGATGGATGGAGGCAATGCGATTGACATGCCCGTTGGCGCCCATGAGGTACCCGAGGTAGCTGCCACGCATCACGTGATCCTGGATCGGCATCAGGTCGCCCGCGGCGTCCGTGGCGAAGTCTTGCTGCAGCGGATAGTAGTTGTTGAAGCCGAGCACATCACAGCCCGGGCCGATCCCCAGGCAAGGCGGCACGTTCGGGGTCCACTGCGGGAGAAAGCTGCGCGGTATCGCCGGTGTGGTGTTGACCGCAAAGGAGCCCACCGCGCCGCTGATCTGATCTTCGGCAAGGAGGGTCGCGGCCAGTTGCCCCGGCATGCGATTGTGCGCCGAGTAGGCCATGAGCGGTCGACCGGCCATCGCCGGGTCGTTGTCGATCACTTCCCGCAGGCGCTGCTGGGCGGCGTACTCCAGGTTGTACCAGGGGCGGATCTCCTCTGCACCGTAAATGCCCCACACTCTGCCGGTCGGATCGGCTGCGTCGACGGCCTGGAAGAAGTTGGGCAGCTTGCCGGCCCAATAGTCGATGTATTCGGGGGTGATCTGCCCAAAGTTGACCGGTACCTGGATGCAGGCCGCTTCACTGCCATCGGTACAGCCCGGTACGACCGCCGGGTTGACGTAGAGAGCCTCATCATGGAGGAGGCCGTCGCCGATCAAGTTCGCAGCAGCGCCTACTTCGGTCGCGTCGGGATGGGCCAGTAAAGCCGGCGTGATGTTGAGATGCAGACCGGCAGCCTCGGCCGCGTTGATCATCGGCTCGGCCCGAATGCCGAGCCGGAACGACAGGTTGTCGGCCTCGGCTTGGGTGACGGCATTCAAGGCCTCGAAGGGCGCGAAAGTCGTGTAGTACGACACGACATCGACGAGATCTGCGACGTTCGGGACATCCGCTGGTGTGAGGTTGATCAGCATCAACGGAAACCGCTGCCAGTCCTCGTCTTGCATCTTCACTGGCACGGTCGGACCGGACACGGTGGGTTCAGCGGTAAGAGATTGTGCGGCGATAGGTGCCACCGGCTGCCCGATCGCGGCCAGCAACAGACCGCCGAGGACCATGTGTTGGAGTGCTCTGGATTTCGCGTCATCGAATGGCATGGGTCTTTTCCTTGTTGTGGTGCCCCATACGGGGCCTCGTGGTTGAGCCACCTCACCTTGCAATTAGGTTGGTGGCCGACACTCTCCTTCCCACGGGATGAACGAACCGGAGCGCAGCTTTTCTCAATCGAGCTGCTAACATCCCGCCGTGCCTCCCAAGTCGCTTCCGGTTGTCGATGCCAAACGCCAGACCACGGCGCTCTTCGTCACTTGCCTGGTCGACCAGTTTTTTCCTCGGGTCGGCGAGGCGACGGTGCGCCTGCTCGAACGGTGCGGCCGAACGGTGGAGTTCCCCGGCGCGCAGACCTGCTGTGGTCAGCCGGCGTTCAACATGGGCTACAGCGACGAGGCACGCCAGCTGGCCCGGCGCTGGATCGAGATCTTCGAGCCCTTCGACGAAGTCGTCACACCTTCGGGTTCCTGCGCCAGCATGGCGCGGATCCACTTCCCTGAGCTACTGGAAGACGATCCCGCATGGCATACTCGAGCCCGCCGTCTGGCGCCGCGGGTGTTCGAGCTCAGTGAGTTCCTCCTACAGCAAGGCTACGATCCCGCCAGCTCAAGCTACACCGGCCAGGTGACCTACCACCCCTCCTGCCATCTACTGCGTGAGCTCCGCAGCGGTGACGCACCGCGGGTGCTGCTGGGCGGGGTGCCGGGGGTCGAATTGGTCGATCTGCCCGATGCTGCCGTCTGCTGCGGCTTCGGCGGCGCCTTCTCGGTCAAGATGCCGGATCTCTCCGGTGCCATGCTGAACGCCAAGCTCGACACGGCGGAAGCGACCGGGGCGACCGTCCTGACTGCGACGGACTGCGGCTGCCTGATGAACCTGGGTGGTGCCCTACAGAGACGCGAAAGCGCTCTCGAAGTGGTGCACGTGGCGGAGATCCTGGCGAGCTAGCTGAGCCAACGCACGCTTGCGCCACCTCCTCGCAGTCAGTGTCAAACAGCGGGTCGATTAGGCCATCGACTGGCCAATTTCTTGCTCCGCTCTCCAGACCAGCAAGTAAAGACCTTCATCGACTTCCGTTGTCACCATGTAAAGCCGCCGAACGGTCAGGCGTCAGCGGTTGCGCGCAGCGCCGGCTGCTGGAAGCCGTTCTTGGGCGGTCTTTCCGATAGTGTGACCACGTGAACTAGCCTGAGATGTCCGTGTCAACACTTCCGTCCGGGTGAATGGAGATTCCCATCCAGTGGCCCCAGAGCAGATCTTCATGTCCGTATGTGAAAGAGATCTCTCCATCTAGGTCGATGCTGGCGAGCGGTGTCCCGGCTTTCGCGAGGAATGCGTCCTCTGAAACTGGGCGTACCCCGTCTTCGAGATAGCCTGCGTTGTGCATTGGGAGAAACGAAGAGATGAGGTGACTGCGCGCGGCATCGAGATGTGCGTCGATTCTTGTCGCGAAGTCCCGGGCCAGCGGTAGCGTCTCTGACAGAGGGGTCCCGTACAACAGGATCTGCAATTCGAGGGGCCCCTGCGACGAGGCCACCGTCGCGGTATATCCCTCGAGGTCGCCTGCTGCGTCGTGGAGCTCAATCAGGTCACCGAGTACGTTGTCGTTCATGGAGATTCAGCCTCCGTAAGGGTGTCACTCGTTTCGTCACTCATCAATTGTCTCATCACTCTTCCTCGAGCACCCCTCCGAGCCATCGGCGCCAATCGTTCGGTTCGGTCCACCTGTCGGCGTCCCAAGAAGATTTTCTGGCCATTTTCTCCGTCACGTCAAATCGAAAGGAGGAATCCCGTGTGACGTCTATTTGAAATGCCACCACTCTACCCAAGCCGAACTGGCCACCACAAAGTGCCCCGAGGGCCTATCTGAGATGGG
>JBCCGX010000142.1:0-13204 GCA_039029035.1 Acidobacteriota bacterium
CCCATGCGGTGCGCATCGCCAAGGCGATCGCCAGCGTCCGCCGGCCGGAAAGCGCGAGCCATACCGCCACGGCTCCGCAGCGCGGCCTGGCGGCCCTGCGTCGGTTACGCCTGGCGATCACCTTCGACAGCCTGCTGGCCCCGGCCCCCGTCGGGACGCGCAATCTGGCGTCCCATCACCGACAGATCATTCTCGAAGTCGAAGGCTATCGGGTCGACCTGGCGGTGGAGCTCGAGCGACGCGGTACGGTCGCCGTCGGACAAGTCACCAGCACCTACGACGAGGCGAAGACTTTCGAGGGCGTACCGATCCTCGTCTTTGCGGGCGAAAGAGAGATCGACCATGGCTTGACCAGCCCGCATGGCGAGTTCCAATTCGAAGGCCTACCACAGGATGAGCTGGAGCTCTGCATGGTGGTCGGTGAAGACTTCCTGGAGATTCCTCTCAGCACTCAGCAGATCGATCTCGAGGAGGCCGGCTCGTGACGCGCCGAACAGGCCACAGCGAGCCGAGTCGGATCGGATCTTCCTTCAATCTCTTGCTGCTCATCGCGGCGTTTTGGCCCGCCAGCGTAGCCGCCGATCCGCCCAACGCCCATCGCCACCCGGGCGCCGCCGACCGCCAGGTCATGGTGCGGGCGGCGGCGGCCGACGTCCCGGCAGTCGCCGCCCAATACGGCCTCACCGTGGTCGGCGGGCTGAGCCATGTCGAGGGTCATTTCGCCGTTGTCGAAGGGCCCGAGACAATGACCGCGGAGCAGATCGAAGGCCTCATCCAGGGGGATCCGCGCATCCAGGAGATCGACCGGATCGACCTCGCAACGATCCCTGGCACCGCGGAGGCCGGGCTGCAGCCCGCTATGAGCGATGTCGCGATCGACCGACTCAAGACCGGCACGTTCTCGACCTCCTGCCTGAGCCAGGAGATTCCGGACCATTTGTGGACCGGCTTCGCCAACCAGGAAGCCGCTGCTCTGATCCGCTTGCACGAGGGCCACCTCGCCCGTTCCGATTGCGGCTCGACCACCGTCGCCGTGATCGACACCGGGATCGATCCGACCCATCCGGTGCTCGTCGATGCCTTGCTGCCGGGTTATGACTTCCTACTCGAACGCTCCGGCATCCCCTCCGAATGGGACTTTCTCGATCAATCCCTGCAGCCGATCCTCGATCAATCCCTCCAGCCGATCCTCGATCAATCCCTCCAGCCGATCCTCGATCAATCCCTCCAGCCGATTCTCGACGCGGTGCGTTCCGGCAATGCCGAAGTTGTCTCCCTCGGATCGTCGATCGCGGTGCTCCTCGACCAGCAGACCGCACCGGTGGTCGCCGGTCTCGAGCTGCCGCCCTTCTTCGGCCACGGCACCATGGTGGCCGGCGTCGTTCGCTTGAGCGCTCCCGGCGCCCAGATCATGCCGTTGCGGGTGTTCAACGCCTCCGGTCATGCGCACCCCTTCGACATCATCCGCGCGATCTATTACGCCGTCGATCACGGCGCCGACGTGATCAACATGAGCTTCAGCATGCCGGAGAGCTCCACCGAGCTCCAGCGGGCGGTGCAATACGCTCGCAGCCAGGGTGTCGTCTGCGTCGCGGCTGCCGGCAACCACGGCGAGCATGCCCAGGTCTTCCCGGCCAAATACTCGGCTGCTGTCGGTGTCGCAGCGACGACGATCGACGACGATCTGAGTGATTTCTCCAACTACGGCTCCAATCTGGTAGACCTCGGTGCCCCCGGGGCCGCCATTGTCTCCACTTACCCCGGCGGTGTCTTCGCCGCTGGCTGGGGGACCTCCTTCAGCGCCCCGTTCGTGGCCGGCGCGGCTGCCTTGGTCCACGATCCAGGCGGTGATGCCGCGGCCTTCCAGAGCACGGTCCAGGCCCTGAGCCAGGGCAGCGTGCAGATCCCGGCCCTGGCCGGCGATATCGGTAGCGGGCGCCTCGACGCCCTCGACACGGTGCTTCGAGCAGACTGAGTGCCTAGAGCAGACGGGGCTTCGACCTAGACAGAGGGCTTCGAGCAGACGGATCGATCGCGCCCACCTGGGCCCAAATCAGGCAGTCTCCAGGCTGCTAGACTGGGCGCCAATGCTCGAACGGCCATCTCCCGAGGTTAGGGGTCCTGCCTGGACTCTTGCTGCCGCCATCCTTCTAGTCACCGCGGTGGGGATCGCACCGTCGGCAACTTGCGGCGAGTCCCGACAGGCGATCCTCGACCGCATCCAGCGCGAATGCCTGAACGCCTATCCGCCCGAGCTTCTAGCCAAGATGGCGTCCGGAGCCCGCGAGGTCCCGGACGAGGTCGAAGCGGATCCCGAGGCCCAGATGCAGTTCCTCGACAAGGAGATCCCCCTCGACAAGGGCCTCTTCTATCCCGTCCTGCTGGAAGACATGCTGCCGGCCTTCGAGCGCTACGTCTCGTCGGGAGACCGCTTCCTCGACCTCGGCAGCGGCGACGGTCGGGTGGTGTTCATGGCCAGCGTTCTCGGCGCCGACGCGGTGGGGATCGAGTACGACAAGCAGATGGTCAAAATCAGCCGGCGTGCCGGCAAGGCCCTGCGCGACCTGATCGAGCCCAGGAGAGCGAGAATCGTCCGAGGCGACTTCTTCGCTTCGCCCTGGTCGGGCTACGACGTGATCTTCTTCTTCGATCTGAGCTCCTTCGAGCCCGAGCGTGTACGGCAGAAGGTGCAGGCGGAAATGGACCCGGGAGCGGTGCTCATCGTCGGTTTCGAGCAATCACCCTTCCCCGGCCTCGAGGTGGTGGAGCAGGATCGCCCGTCGCACCCGACGATCAAGGTCTACCGGCAGCCGGCTGAGAAGCCGGCCACAGAGTAGCGTCGAGAGGTGACGCGGTGGCTTAGGCGCGACAGCGGAGCACCGGGGCGGGAACCCATCGGAAGAGGACACGCTGGGAACACCTGGCTCTCGGAAACCGGCATGTATGATAGAACGTAGTTTCACCGCGAGCTCACAATTCAATGGCGGGTGGACGAGGGATCTCCGGAGGCCCTTCGCCGGACAGGGCTGGACGTTTCTTTGACAAGGAGGAAGACGATGGCGCGTATCGCGAATTGCAACATGACGAGCAAGTGCCTGCACCTGAAACCGACACATCTACTTGCTCTGGTCGCCGGCGTCGTGATCGCTGGAATGGCCCCGCCGCTCAGCGCCGAGCCGTTCACCGAGATCACGTTCGGTTCGACGACCAGCGACAAGATTTCGTTGTTCGGCGACCGGATCGGCCAGACCAACATGTACGGCTTCGGCGTGAGCTCGAACACCCTCTATTACAAGGCCAACGGCAATCATTCGTGGTTCGTCAAGTCCAACGCCACGGCAACACCGGAAATGCATCTCGACAACAGCGGTCTCGGCATCGGAACCGGCGATCCCGATCATGAGCTGGTCGTCCAGGGCAACGATCCGGTCGTCCAGATCCGCGACGACGTCACCGACAACTCTGCCAACGCGGCAAGACTCGAGCTGCTGGAACGCGCAGGCGGCAACTTCAACGGCGGCGCCTTTCTCTGGTGGAACGGTTCGAGCAACCGTTTTTTCATCGGCACGAAGACCAGCGGCACGAATACGAACGTACTCGTGATCGATCGGTCCTCCAGCAATGTCGGCATCGGAACGCAGAACCTGGACAACAGCCATAAGCTTTCGGTCAACGGCAGTATTCGGGCCAAGGAAATCGTCGTCGAGACGGGGTGGTCGGATTTCGTGTTCGATCCCGGCTACGATCTCCGCTCTCTGCCAGAGGTGGAGGCCCACATCAAGGAGCATGGGCACCTACCGGATATTCCCTCGGCCGAGCAGGTCGCCGAGCAGGGCGTAAAGGTCGGCGAGATGGACTCGAAGCTCCTGCAGAAGATCGAGGAGCTGACGCTGCATCTCATCGATATGAACAAGCGCGTCCAAGCCCTCGAGCAGGAGAACACTCGGCTCCGCAGCCGCTCCGGTCAACGCACGAAGGCGACCCGGCAAGGTGCAGCGCGATGAAGTCGGAATCCTCGAAGCACGAGACCCCGTCTTCGCTGCCGGCGTCGTGGCCGTGCACGCTTGCACGGTCCATGCTCGTGCTCGCGCTGGTGGCCGCGGTTCCCGCCTCGGGCCAGACACCGGTGGCGCAGGGCGTGTTCCGCTTTCCGTATGAAGACGGTACGCAGGTTCGGGTGTCGAACAGCCACGACGTCCATGCGAACCGGTTGGACCTCGTCGGTCAGGGCGGCGGTCCCTATCAGATCGTCGCGGCGGCTGCCGGGACGGTGCGGGTGGTCGTCGACAACAACAACACATTCTGCCCGCGCCCGCCGGCGGCGTTGTCTGGGCTCGGCCCGATCGGTAACCCCGTGGCATTCGACTTCGACGGCAACGGCAGAGTGTCGACCGCGGAGCTGCAAACGGCGGTGGCGTTGAATGTGGCCAACCTCGCGATCATCCAAGCCGCGGCAGTCGGCGTTTGTGCATCGTACACGGGCCCGAGCATGTGCTGCATGCGCGGCGTCGAAAGCCTGCTTCCGTGCGCCGCCACGGGCGCTCCGGCAACCGCGACCTGCACCGCCGGGGCGGATGGCGATGGCCCCAACAACTACATCTGGATCGAGCATGAGAACGGCGAGTGGACCAAGTACTCTCACGGGCCGTTCAACGGCGCGCAGGTGTCCGTGGGCGATACGGTCGGTGCCGGAGAGGTGATCCAGACGCAGGGCGACGTTGGGTTCGCCACCGGGCCGCATCTGCACTTCCATGTTGCGGCGCTCGACAGCGTCAACGATATCGGCGCGACCGGGTTCGCCGTGGACGATGACGGGGTGGCGGGCATCAACTGGCGCCACAGGGTCCCGATCTTCTGCCAGCTCGGGCTCCTGGAGGACGAAGAAGTCGTGACCGCGATCGCGTGCGACGATCTCTGCACCAGCGTCAACCGGGTGGTGAACGACGTCTTCAACAACAGCTCGGCTCAGCTGATCCAGGTCTCCAACCAGCTCACGACGGCGGCGACGATCGCGCCCGGTTCGGGCTTCTCCGCACGTGCCGGACAGCGGATCGTGATGCAGCCGGGCTTCCACGCCGACGGCGGATCCTTCTTCGCCGCGACGATCGGCGGTTGCGACCGTCCGGGCGGCATCGGCGAGTAGCCCAGGCGAAGCCCACCTGCTCGGGGTTCAGGCTCTGCCCGCAACCGTCTGTAGGCAAGGCGCCCGTTCGCGAGCGCCTTTTTTCTTTTAGGCCACGCCTGCTACCAACGACTGCACGCCGTCTAAGTCGGCCTCGGCGGTCTCGACCCGATACGAACGTGTTCGTGCCAGGGGGACGCCTTCTGATCGGCGCTGCGCTTATTGCGGCGCTTCCTCAGCCACGGCGTCGTAGAAGAGCTCGATGAACTCGAAGATGAAGCTGCCACCGCCGGGGGCATCGGAGAATTCGGTGATGAGGAGGCGGCCGGAGCCGGCGACGCGGCCAGGGTAGCGGCCAGGGGTGGCGTCGCGAATGGGGTCGGCCAGGGCGGTGAAGGTGGCGTCGTCGGTTGCTTGGCGCTCGTAGGCGTTGCCGCGCGGGGTGGCGCCGGTGGGCAGGGTGCCGCCCGGCGGATCGACGGCCGTACCTTCAGCGTCGATCAGGCGGTAACTCTCGTCACCGTTGATCAGTGGGAAGCCGGGCTCGCCGGCCAGTTCGCTGCCGTTGAGGTAGATCACGTTCGGCGCCAGCTGCCCCCAGAACGCCTCGAACTCGGCCCGGTCCACCCCGCGGCCAATGACCACGAAGCCTCGCGGTGCGACCAGGGTTCCCGGCGGCAGAGTGACGCGCGCCGCGCTCCTGGTCTGCTCGAGCCGGAAGCCGCCGACGTCGAGAGGCTCGATCTGCGAATCGCCGTCGTCCTCACCCTCCTCGTCGCTCTGGCCCTCGTCGTCGTCTTCACCCTCCTCCCCGTCGTCGTCGCCGCCGATCAGGAAGTCTCGCACCACGGCCATATGCTGCATCTGGCGCGCGCCGCTATCTGCCCGGAGGGTGGGCGGAAAGCTCTCGTCGAGCTCTTCCTGGGTGAAGATTCGAGTATCGAAGACGAGCCCGTTGGGGAAGCTCAGGCCACCGACCTCGGTGGCCGCGGCGAAAACTTGCAAATCGGCGTCGGCCAGCACCCAGTCGTAGGGCTTGCGGCGCCGAGCGTTGGTGCCTTCCAACGGCGGATCGCCGCCGTCGTCGGGGAACGGTGCCGCGGTGTCGACGACCTGCCGCAAGTTGGTGAGGGCCGGCTCGTTACGGCGGTCGGCGTTGAAGTCGCCGGCGATCACCAGGAAGTCGGCCTCTGGCACGGGGTGCGCTCGGATCGCCGAAACCAGGCTGGCCGCTTCGCCGGGCCGGGCTCTGTCGCGGGTGAGGAAGTGGACGCTCACCACCCACAAGTCAACGTCTCCTGGGACATCGATGCGGGCGAAGGCGAAGTCGCGATTGCCGACCGCAGCATCCGGCCACTGCCCCGACTCGATGATCGGCCAGCGGCTGATCACGCCGTTGGGGATCGCGTCGCCGCCCGGTTCGCGGAACCAATGGAAGTCGCCGCCGAAGACACTGTCTACCCAGGCATCGACAGCGGCCTCGCCGTTCGCCCCGTTACGTGTCGCATTGACGTTGAACTCCTGAATCAACACCACGTCGGGCGAGAGGGCCTGGAAGATCCGCGTGCCGGGGCCGGGATTGGGGTAAGACTGCAGCCGACCGCTCGAAGTGTTGGCGGCCATGATCCGCAGCTTGACCTCGTCGCCGCCCGCTGCAAAGGCGCTGAACAACGGAACGAGCGTCAAGAGAATTACGAGGCGACGAAAAAGACACATGAAAGCCTCCCGAGTGATCAAGATCCAGTATAGCGCGGCAGGATCGAGCAGCATGTCCAGCCTCCTGCCTCTGAAGACGCCGAATCCTGGGTGGCCCCTACGATGGCGCGTCGCAAGTCGTCCGGCCACCCGGTGGCCCGGCCGTTTCGGTGTCGAGATCAACCGGGCCACCCGGTGGCTCGGGCGCTCTGGCGTCGAGCATCACTAGGCCACCCAGTGGCCTAGCCGTTCCGGCGTCGAGATTCGCCGGGCCACCCGGTGGCCTGGGCTGTTGGACGTCCGGAACAGCGAGGCCACCGCTCGGGAAGCGTTGCCTGCAGGCCCCGGCAACGTCTTTGACCGAACCTACGACGTCTTGCCTCGCCCCATCGGCGTCCTTTTCGGCCGAGGAGCCTCGACGTTCTGCCAAGGAGACGTCTTTGTCCGGCCAGGAGGCTCGCCACGCTGGCCCCGAAGTGGGATTTCGGGCTCGTTTTGCCCTAAGGGCTCGCGTAAGAACAACTTCCGCATTCGTCCGCCCATGCATCCCCACTCGCGGTGTTGCGCTCCTTTGCGACAGACCTCGGGTATGCCTCAGTCACGCGCCTTGCGAGTGGCGCGCCTGGACGCCCTCGATGCTGGAGTTATTCTTGCGCGAGCCCTAAAAGATCACCCGTAGCTGTCGAATCCGGGCCACCGGCTGTCCGTCGCGCGTCCACAGCTCGCCTTCGTCGATCCCGTGGCCGGCCTGCCAATGCAGCACCTTGCAACGAAAGGCGAAGAAGTCGTCCTTCTCGGCGGTGAGCGGCAGCGGCTGCAGAATGTCGTAGCGCAGATCGATCGACGCCGAGGCGCGGGGCGGGGCGAGGGTCGCCAGCACCGCCGGCGGCCAGACGTCGAGCAGGGCGGCGAGTGCGGCGCTGTCGAGCGGCGTCGGCTCGACGAAGCGCAGCCAGCCCTTGGTCTCGGCCCGATCGGAGCCGGCGTAGGGCGCGGTGCCTTGCACGAAGCGCATATCGAAGTGGCGCGTGAAGATCGGAATGAAGGGATGCGGCGGCAGCCGATCCAGGGATTCCGGCGACGGTAGAGACGGCGGCTCCATATCGACCAGGGTGAGAGCGTCGTCGCGATCCTTGGCGTAGAGCGCCATCGCCGTTGCCACCGCCTCGCCCCCCTGCTCCAGCCGGGCGCCGAGGTTGCTGACGTAGCGTCCACCGCGCTCGAGCCGGGCCTCGACCTCCAGCTCCCCCGCCGTCGCGGCACGGCAAAACGCCACCGACAGCGTCCTCAGCCGGCGCTCCGGCTCATCCATCAGGGCCTCGCAAGCCCGCACCATGAGGGCCGCCTGAATGCCACCGAACAACGCCCGCCCCTGGCCCCAGGACTCGTCGAGCCGGGCTCGATAGCGCCCCGATTCGAGAGGCTCCAGGCGGCTTGCGGTGGTGAAGGGATCGGTCATCGTGTGGCTTCCGGTTGGCTCAAATGTATCCCAACGCCCTCAGCCTCTCCAGGGTCTCGCCGACCTCGGCGGCCTTCCGTTCTGGCGGCCCTTCGTCGAACCAGACGGTGGCACTTTCCGGAGCTTCGAGCTCGGGCGTCACGTCGTTCTCGACCGGTAGAAACACCAGCGCAAAGGGATCCGGCGACGCGACCTCGACGCGCAAGCTGTCCCCGGCCTCGGCGGTGACCTCAACCTGCTCCGCTGCACCCCAGATCAAGCCGTCGCGACCGGCGCCGCGGACGGTGAGGGTCGCGGCGGCACCCTGGCGTACGAGCACGTAGACGCCGCGGCGGAAGCCGGCGAAATGATCCACCAGGCCGCGCAGGGAGCGCTCGATAACCGGGCCGTCAGGGTCGACCGGGGTGGCGTCATCGAGGTGAGTGAAGGCGACTCGGGGGTGGGTGGCGCGCAGCCAGCGCTCGCTGGGATGCTCGGGGGCTTTGGGCTCGATGGGTACGGCGGAGTAGATCACCCGGGTCGCGCCCTGCACCTGTGACCAGCGCGGTGGACCGAAGCCGAAGCCTTCGGCGGTGACTGGCGCATCGATAGGCCACGACGTGTCGTGACGATCGAGGATGAAATCCTTCAAGTCGACGAGGGACACGGGCTCGGCGATGGTCTGGGCCTCGATGCCACGGCCGCGCACCAGGAGGGGCACGTGGACGGATTCTTCGAACAGAGTGAGACCGTGGCGGAAGCCGCCATGGTCGCCGATCTCCTCACCGTGGTCGGAGGTGAAGATGGCGAGATCGACCTCGCCGAGCTGGTTCAGCAGGGCGTCGAGCTGACGGCTCAGGTGGCGCACTTCGCTGGCGTAGGCCCGACGCAGCCCCTCGAGCTCGGCTTCGCTCGCCTCACTGCCGGTCGGCGGTGGCTTCAAGGCACCGCCGGCCTCGTGGTCGCGATAGGGATCGTGCGGCTCCATGTACTGCAGGTAGAGGAAGAGGTCCTCGTCGTCGAGCCAGCGCGCCGAATCGAGGGCCTGTCGATTGAGCCAGGCGGCATCGGCGAACTGGCCGGCCTTGGGATCGGGCACGAGGAAGAGATCGAAGCCGGTGGAGTACCGGTTCTCGTGGTGCACTGTGTAGTTGGCGGTGACGGCGACGTTGGCGTAGCCGCGCCGTGCCAGCTCGGAGGCGATCGTCGGGGTGCCGGTGGGCAGTGAGATCAGCACACCGTCGGGACTGCGCAGGCGGGCCGGTATCTGGCCGGTGAAGATCGCGGCAACGGAGGGAAGGGTCCAGGCCGCAGCGCTGTGGGCCTGGAGAAAGCGCGTGCCGCCTTCGAAGTAGCGGTGGACCTCGGGCATGAGCTCCGGGGTCGCGTGGTCGTAGCGTAGGGTGTCGGCAACGACGAGCAGGATGCGCCGGCCCTGGCGAGCGGAGCTCACCATGCGCGGCCGCAGCAGGTAGACCCCTTCGTCCGGTGCCAGGGTGACGCTGTCGGCCGAGCCCAGGTCGAGATCGATCGGTGTCGGGCCGTCGATCCGGCGGACGACGTCCTCGTCACCGACCGTCAGCCGCAGGTCTGTCGAGTCGGCCACCGGCAGAGCCACCGCGCGGAAGCGGTCGACCCCGGGTGCCACGCCGAAAGTCCGCGGGGCATCGACCGCCACCGCCTGCGCCCAACCATCGGGCCACTGGACCCACTCGGCTTCGTCGGCCCACAGGAGAACCCGATCGAGCGGCGTGTTGCCGTGGCAGCCCCATAGCCCGAACAGACCGACGAGGAGGGCGAGGAAGGCGAGAGGTGCGGTGCGCACCCAACTCGAGACGCGGCTCGGCGCTCTCCGTTGGCGAATCACGAACCCTGCATGAAGCGGACGGTCGCGGCGGCGAGGTCTTCGCCACAATCCTCTTGCAGGAAGTGGCCACCGCCCTGGATGGTCGTGTGCGGCTGGTCCTTGGTGCCTGGCACCAGCTTCTGGAACACTTTGTCGCCACCTTGCATGATCGGATCGCCATCGCTGAAGGCGGTCAGGAAGGGCTTCTCCCAGCGTCGCAGAACGGCCCAGGCCTCGCGGTTGGGCTGCGCCGCGGGATCATCCGGCGTCGCCGGCACCAGGGTCGGGAACTGGCGGGCGCCGGCCTTGAAGCTCTCGTCCGGGAACGGCGCGTCGTAGGCGGCGACCACGTCCTCGCTGAGCTCGGTCAGGGTGGCGCGCTGCAGGATGCCGCCGACGTGGAACTTCGGACTCTCCTGGCTGAACTTGCGCCACGCCAGGAAGGCCTCGGGCATCTCTTTGTCGCCGGTCGGCAGCATGGTGTTGGCGACGACGATACGGGCGAAGCGGTCGGGATCGGCCGCCGCCAGTCGCAGGCCGAGGAGGCCGCCCCAATCCTGGCACACCAGGTTGATGGCCGAGAAATCCACCGCATCGAGCCAGGCTTGCAGCCAGTCGAGGTGGCTTTGGTAGGTGTAGTCGGAGCGTTCGGCGGGCTTGTCGGAGCGGCCGAAGCCGACCAGATCGGGCGCCAGGGCCCGGTAGCCGGCGTCGGCGAAGACCGGTAGCATCTTGCGGTAGAGATACGACCACGAGGGCTCGCCGTGTAGGCAGAGGACGACCTCACCGTTGGCCGGGCCGGCCTCCACGTGGTGCATCCGCAGGGTCCCACCGTCGCCGTCAGGAATCTCCACATAGTGGGGTTCGAACGGGTAGCCGGGCAGGTTGGCGAAGCGTTCGTCGGGGGTTCTGAGAGATCGCATCCGGACTCCTATGCTTGTCGCAGTGGTCTTTGGCCAGGGCAGCGCGGCGCCTTCCCGATGGTAGGGTACGGCGCCAGCAATCGTAGCCTAATCGGCCCACTGCACCATGAACACCCCTGCCCACGCCATCGTCAGTCTCTTGGCTCTCGGTCGGAAGGATCAGCCGGAGACCGGCTGGCCGCTGGTGGCGGGTGCCCTGCTGCCCGATGCGCCGATCGTCGTCTTCTACGCTTACCAGAAGATCCGCGGGCGAACGGAGGAGTGGATCTGGTCCGAGGGCTACTTCCTGGAGGCCTGGCAGGGCTTCTTCGACCTGTTCAACTCCCTGCCGTTGATCCTGATCGGCCTCCTGGCCGCCCACCAGCTCCAGCGGCCGCGACTGCAGGCGTTGTTCGCCAGCATGGCGCTGCACGTGCTCGGTGACCTGCCCCTACACCACGACGACGGACATCGCCACTTCTACCCCTTCTCCGATTGGCGCTATGCCAGCCCGGTCTCTTATTGGGACCCGCAGCACTACGGCCTGATCGTGGCGCCGCTCGAGACCCTGTTGGTGATCGTCGGCGGCCTCTTTCTGCTGCGGCGCTACGAGTCGCCCAAGGCTCGCTGGCTGATCGGCAGCGTCGTGGCGATCTACGCGGCCTATTGGATCTACGTCGTCACGGTGTGGATGTAGGGCCAGGAATCTCCCTCTCCCCCGCCGGGGGAGAGGGGACCAGAGTGAATCTTGCTCGGGCTTGGCAAGGCTTCCTCAGCCCGCCGAGTGGAAGCCCTCGGAGTCGGCGAGCACGAGGGCCGGTGCCGAGATGGCGCCCAGGGGCGTCGTCGGGGTCGAGTGCACCACCCCTTCATGGCCGACGGCACGTAGCCGTGCGAGGGCGCGCAGCAGGCTCTCTTCCCACACGAAATCCGGCAACGCGGCACCGAGCCGGCCGTTCTCGATCCGGCGCACGCAGCGCGCCGTGGTGCGGATCTTGAGCTGCGACGGCTCGAAGCACTCGGGCGGATCGAGCCAACCGATGCGGATGCCGCCTTCGGCAGCAGCGAGCAGGTCGTCGGCCGCCGTGTCACCCGGTAGGAGAAAGAGGTTGCCGAACAAGGCGTCCTGGCCGCCGACTGCCTGGGCTGTCGGTTGCATGCCGGCCTCGGCGCCCTGGTACTGGTTCAGGGCCACCACCGAGGGCTGGCCGTCGACCACCAGGTCCAGCGAACGCTTGGGTGAGCCTTCGAGATCGAAAGGAAACGGCACCCCGGGCTCGCGGTGGCCGTCGTCGCGCAGGTTGAGCGACCGATCGAAAACCTGAACGTTGCGATGCCGGACCAGGAACGAGGTGCCGTCCAGGTAGGTTCGCCCCGCCAGGGCGAAGGTGTTGATCACATTGAGCAAGGCGATCACCGCTTCCGGCTCGAGCAGCACCGGCACCGGCCCGGTGGGCAGCTCGGCGGTCGCCTCCGCTGGCGGATGGCGGGCGCGCGCGCAGATGGATTCCGCGTCGAGCCCCTGCAGCGAACGCGCCGAGCCGGCCGCCCGGCTGAGCGAGCGGCCGCCGTTGCATTCGGCCCCGAAGGACAGCTCCGAGCTGGCGGCGGCGCGCCGCAAGCCGTGGTTGTTGAACACCGCGAGGCGGGTCTCGGACCAATCGAGTCGGCCGCTGAGCTCCTGGCCACACCAGCTCCGCACCATCTCGCTGGCCGCCTGCGGCTCGAGCTCGGAAACTTCGCGGTCGAGCAGTTGGGCGGCGAAGCGTAGGTCGCGCTTGTCGGTGGGTAACACCGGCCGCTTCTTGACCTTCGGCTGCACCTTGGCCAGAGCCAAGGCCTGGCGCAATCCCGTCTCGAGCTCGCTGACGTGCGAGCTGTCGGTCCGATGCCAGCCCTGCCGGCCGCCCTCGACGACTCTGATGAGGACCGTCAACCGGGGGGCTTCCAGGGTGCTGGGTTGGCTGTCGTCGGTCGACGCCACGCCATATTTGCGCTCGAACCAGACGAGCTCGGTCTCGTCGGCCGGCGACGTTTCGAGAACTTTTTCGAAGGTGGCAGCCACCTGATCATACGGAGTGAAAGCGGGTTGAGACACCGTTCTCCTCGAGATGTAGTACGTTGCAAGGATTGACGGCTATCGGCCGACGGCAGCCACGGCCGATCTGTGCAGTCTAACAGCCCCGGTGCAGACGTGATCC
>JBCCGX010000143.1:0-13141 GCA_039029035.1 Acidobacteriota bacterium
CGGATGCGTCGCAGGATGATCGGGCGCTGAAGTTTACCGGGCACGAACGGGATGGGAATGGGAGTGCGGGGCCGGGTCGTCTGGATTACATGCATGCGCGGTACTGCTCGCCGGGCCTGGGGCGGTTTTTGAACGTGGATCCCGCCAACGCAGCTGCTCTCGACCGTCCTCAAACGCTGAATCGGTACGTCTACGGTCAGAACAATCCCACCCGCCTACTCGATCCGGACGGTAGATCGGCGGTTTCGTTCGGCATCAAGCTACTTCTCAAGGGTGGTGATGTCGGACTTACAGCGGCGGGTATCGTTCAAGACTACAGGACACTGACCGGAGCCGATTCAAGTCTCGGTGACCGTGTGCTTGCGGGAGCTTCGATACTGTCTGAAGCTTTGCCGATCAGTGGACGCGATGCTGTTGAACTCGGCAATAAAGTCGCAGCGCTGGGAGCGAGACTTTCGAAGAGAACCGATGATCCGACGAGTGCAGCCGCGCGGGCTAGAGAGCTCCATCAAGCTGTCCCGCGAGCAACCCAAGACAGAACTACAATTGCAGTGACCGAAACGCGTGAAGGAATTCGTGTCATCAGTTCCAGTGAGAAGCGGCTACGGCCAGCACAGCGCAGGATGCTGCTGGACGGAGAAATCGAGGCGATCGGTCTTGGACATGCCGAGGTGACAGGAGTCCGAGCTGCTCGAGAAGCGGGTCTGAATCCAGTGGGCACTGCAGCTAGTCGCGATATCTGCTCCGAGTGTGAGAATTTTCTTTTTGTCGAGGCCGTGGAACCCTTGAGTCGTTTGAAGAGCGAAAGGTGAATCAATGCTGATCAGGTACAGCATCGAACAGTTGAAGCAGGCTCTCGAGGAGCTTTCGGACCGAAAGCTCCTCTTGTTCATGCTGTCTTGTGCAGAACGAATGATACCGAGCTACTCTGCGTTCTCTCGACGGACCCGCTTCGGTGATGTTTCGACTCTGCGAATCGCGCTTGATCTCGCATGGTCACAGCTTGACAAGGAAAACGGCCCACCCGCAGTTGCCCCACTGGTGGAGTCCTGCAAGAAGCTGGCGCCTGATACGGAGGATTTCGTGGACCCTTTGGTGTCCTCGGCCTTGGACTCTGCTGTAGCCACCGTCTTGGTTGTCGAGTCGCTCGCATCGCCAGAGCTCTCGGCAAACAACGCGCTGGAGGTGGCTGTGCTGGCGCGAGATTCAGTGGATCTGTTCGTTCAAGAGTGTGAGGCGCTGCCACCGGGAGCCGTAGATCTAGAGGACCGAATCAGAGACCATGCCTTGATGCAACGGGAGCTGTTGTACCAAAAGGAAACCGCAGAGAATCTACGAGATAGCGACTTGAGCAAGGCGATTCCTGAGATGAGAAATCGGTGGCAGGGCCAGAAGATCAGCAACATCGGCCAAGAGATGTAGCTCGCCGGCCGTGGCAGATTCTGCCGAAAAGTTTCTCGAAGCACTCGACATCGAGAATTGAACCCAGGATCTCAAGTTGAGCTGTCGATCGATACGAAGAATGCAAGCTTGTGGTGCTGCGTGCCTGGCTAAGTTCTGCTCGGAGAAAGGGATCGGCTCAACCAATGTCGATGGCCTGATTGAGCATCTTCTCCTCCTGCTGGCTTGCACGGACTTGCCAGCTTGGGAATCCTCCGGAGCCGGGCTCGAGCTTTCTGGCCGAGGTGACCCGCTCCCTGATTCTCTAGTCAATTCCCTGACCCCAGATTTGGCTCGAGACTTTCAGCGCCTGATCGAGTCCGTCGTTGAAATCGGCTTGGTTGATATGTACGGAGCTGTCACCGATCTACCCGCGAAGTTTTTGGCGGAGAGTCAGCGCTTACTTGAGTCCAATGGCGTGCAACCCCCAAAACCTGAAGAGCTCTTTCCTGAGGGAGGTAAGGAGGATCTCTGCGGCTGGGGCGAGCCCATGATCGAGAGTGAGTATCGAGTTGTGCGAGAGAGGTTTCTCGAGATGTTGGCCCGGCGAAAACCGGCCTTCTAGGTCGTCACTTCCCGTTCAAATGCCCGCGCATCGTTGCCTTCCGCCGCCAGGGCCAGGTGCGCGGCGTTCAGGTCGTAGACCTCGGCGAAGCACTGCATCATTTCCGTAAACGGGATATCGGAGTAGACGCCGCGGTAGCGGACGTACTCCATGTGGCGCCGGCCTTCGAGATCGAAGGGGTGGTAGATGGAATCGTTCTCGCCGTCGAACTCGAGCGGCAGGATGCCTGCCTTCTCGCACAGGCTGAGGTTGAAGGCCGGGGTGGCCTTGATCCATCGGTCGCCGAGGTAGAGCTCGGTGAAGCCGTGGAAGACGAAGAGGTCGGTACCCATGATCTTGTGGAGGCGGGGGGAGGTGAGGTGGTTGCGCACGTCGGCGAAGCCGAGGCGGGCGGGGATGCCTTCGGCCCGCGCAGTGGCGGCGAGAAGGGCGGCCTTGGTGGTGCAAAAGCCGACGCGGCGATCCAGGGCATGGCTGGCGGTGAAGGACTCGGGGCGGTGGTCGACCAGGAAGGGGTCATATCGCAGGTCGTCGCGCACGGCGTAGAACAGCCGCCGGGCTTTCTCGGTGTCGTCCGTTGCCTCGCCGACAGCGCGGCGGGCGTAGGCGACGACCTGGGGATGCTCGCTATCGATGAAGCGGCTGGGTGCCAGGCAAGCTTGTGGATCGTTGGCGTCAGCGGATCGAGGCGTATCGCTCATCGGCCGATTGTACATTCTGGCGGCTGTACAGTCTGGCGGCGATCATTCATGCGAGCGACTACCGCAGAGCTCGTGCCATGAGCATCTGTGGCTCGATGCTGGAGACCGGATCGAGGGCTTCGAGACTGGCCACCTGCCGCAGGGCGTCGACGGCGTCGCCAGAGGCGGCCCGCAGCCAGGCGGCGTGGGGCGCGTAGACGATGAGTTGGGCGACTTCATAGCCAGCACCCACGAAGGTTGCGGCGTGATCACCGGCGCTCAGGCCTTTGTCGAGCTGGACGAAAATCTGACCGGTGGGGACGGCCAGGGGGCTACCGGCAGCGGTGGAGTAGACCGCGCTCACGGCGGCGGGCGCCAGCGAGTCGGCGTCGAGGTCACCAGAGCTGTGCCAGAGGGAGATTCCCTCCGCGTCGAGCCTCTCGAGAGGCTCCGCGGCGACGGCGGTCGCCGGCTCGCCGTGCAAGGCGAAATGACCGTCGACTCGGGTGTAGTGACCCGGCTTGCCGGTGCCGACAGCGATCTCGGCTGGGAAGCGGGCCACGAGCTCCTGGACAGTCATCGAGCGGATGCTAGCATTGAGCCAAACTACTGAAGCTCGCAGGGGGCGGGAGGAACTGCCGATGTTCACCTTCAAGTTCGGCGGCCGAGAAGGCCAGGCCCAGCGTTTGGACTACAGCAACCACTACGTTGCGGTCCGCACCCACTCACAGCGCGAGGTGGCCTCGTGTGTGCACTCGCGCGAGGCACGCGAGGCGCTCGATCAAGTCGAGCCGGTTTTTCGTCTGCCTGCGGCGGGGGTGGAAGTCTTCAGGGTGCGTCGTCGCAGTAAACAAGCGGCGGTGCGCGACGCGGTGCGGGGTGTGCTCAAAGCCGAGCCGGACGTGCGCTTCGCTGGCCGGGTGCTGCACGATCCCTTAT
Organism: Acidobacteriota bacterium; assembly: GCA_039029035.1. GTDB lineage: Bacteria > Acidobacteriota > Thermoanaerobaculia > Multivoradales > J023 > JAAELT01. Next base: position 3,625 of record JBCCGX010000143.1, read on the forward strand.
CGAAGGAGCCGGTGGTCTACACCGAGAACCTCTTCGTCAAGTTCTTGAACGATCGCTCCACGACCTACTGCCGCAAAGTGCTGCGTAGCCATGGCGTCAAGATCACCCGCGAGCTCGAGTACGCACGCAATGCATTTTTCGTCGCCGCCCCGGAGGGTTGCGGTACCGACGTGTTCAGCGCTTCGGAGGACATCTTGCGCGACGAAGGGATCGACTGTGTGCATCCCGAGCTGGTGCGCGAGATGCGCCGTCACGGCGCGTTCCCGCAGCAATGGCATCTGCAGAAGACTCGCATCGGGCGCACGGTGATCAACGAGCATGCCAACGTGGTCGAGGCGTGGGACGTGAGCCAGGGCGATGGCATGGTGATCGCCATCGTCGACGACGGCGTCGACATGGAGCACGAGGAGTTTCAAACCCCCGGCAAGCTGGTGGCGCCGCGCAACGTCTCGTTCGGCAATGACAACCCACGGCCCGGGACCGGTGATCACCATGGTACTGGCTGTGCCGGTGTCGCCTGTGGTGACGGGCTGCACGGTGCATCGGGCGTCGCACCCAAGGCCAAGCTGATGCCGATCCGCCTGGTGTCCGGCCTCGGTTCGCAAGCGGAGGCGGATGCCTTCGTGTGGGCAGCGCAAAACGGTGCCGACATCATCTCGTGCAGTTGGGGACCGCCGGACGGCCACTTCCGCAACCCCAACGATCCGCGCCACAAGGCAGTGGTAGCGTTGCCCGACTCGACCCGCCTGGCGATCGAGTTCGCTCTCGAACAGGGGCGCGGTGGCAAGGGTTGTGTGGTCGTCTGGGCGGCAGGCAACGGCAACGAGAGCGTCGACAACGACGGCTACGCCAGCTTCGAGAAAGTGATCGCGGTGGCTGCCTGCAACGACGAAGGAGTGCGCAGCGAGTACTCCGACTTCGGCGACGCCATCTGGTGCGCCTTCCCGTCGAACGACTTCCGCCCGACGAACCGAACCCCCGGGATCTGGACCACCGACCGCATGGGAGCCGAGGGCTACAATCCGGGGCGCGAGTTCCGCGGCGACGCTGCCGGTAACTACACCAACTCGTTCGGCGGTACTTCCAGCGCCTGTCCCGGCGTTGCCGGTGTCGCCGCGTTGATCCTGGCCCGCAACCCGACTCTGCGCTGGGACCAGGTGAAGCAGGTCTTGAAGGACTGCTGTGCGCTGCTCGACACCGAAGGCGGCGACTACGACGACAACGGCCACAGCAAGCTCTACGGCTGGGGTCGGATCGATGCCGCCAAAGCGGTGGAGCTGGCGGCACCCGCCGTGCCGCAGCGTCAAACGGTGCACACCGGCTTGCAGGACGTGGCGATTCGGCCAGGAGAGACGGCCGAGATGGCGATCGCGTTGGCCGAGAGTGAGCCGATCCGCAGCTTGGAGGTACATGTCGACCTCGAGCACCCGTCGCGAGGCAATCTGGTCGTTTGCCTGGTGCCGCCGGCCGCTACCGGGGTCGAGCGCATCGACCTGCACGATCGCGCCGGCCGTGCCCTGGCTGACCTGAAGATGACCTACGACAGCGTCAACGCACCGGCGTTGGCGGGCTTGGTCGGCCACAGCCCTGAAGGGCAGTGGACGCTGCAGGTGCACGACAAGGGACGTGGTAAGAACGAAGGGATGCTCCGCAGCTTCGGTGTGCAGTTGGGCTTCTGATCGTGATCAGGCGCAAGCACCACTGCTCTAGTGCAGAGAAATCGTCATCGGGCTCTGCGGGCGATTTAACGCTCCAAACTTGCCGGTCTTCACATTGACGTGCAAGAGACCGCTTGGTAATCTGCTTAATAGCAAGAAGTTTCGGACCCGGGACAACCTGAAGCCGCTTCCCTCGCAGGGGGAAGGCGGCTTAGCGTGTGCCTAACTGGAAGGAGATGAGAACATGACCGTTGGTAGATTCGGAGATGTGAGACTGATTTTCGGGCTGCTCGTCCTGCTGCTCGTTGGCTTGCCGCTGCACGCTGTGGCGCAAGACGAAGGCGAAGCGGCGGACCAGGAGGAGACAGCGCAAGGCGAAGCTGCGTCGGAAGGCGAAGACGCCGAATTCTCCGAGGTCATTGTTGTCACCGGCACCCGGGCGGAGGGGCGCTCGGTGGTCGAATCGATCGTTCCTATCGATGTCATCTCGGCCGATGACTTCGTCAACCAGGGTGATACCGACGTCAGCAACCTGCTGCGCACCCTGGCGCCTTCCTACAACGTCAATTCCCAGCCGATCTCGGATGCTGCCACCGTGGTTCGGCCGGCCAACCTGCGCAACCTGGCGCCGGACCACACCCTGGTCTTGGTCAATGGCAAGCGCCGCCACCGTGCCGCGGTCATCTACTGGCTGGGCAACGGCGTGGCTGACGGTGCCCAAGGGCCGGACATTTCGGCAATCCCAGCCATCGCCCTACGCCAGGTCGAGGTGCTGCGCGACGGCGCTTCGGCGCAGTACGGCTCCGACGCCATCGCCGGCGTGATGAACTTCTTGCTCAAAGACGACAACGAGGGCGGCAGCATCGAGATCCGCACCGGCGGCTACACCGCAGGTGACGGCGATACCTTCTCGTTTGCTGGCAATATCGGCCTGCCGCTGGGCGAATACGGTTTCGCCAACCTGAGCCTGGAAGTGGGCTCGAGTGATGCGACCGATCGTTCCGTCCAGCGCGACGATGCGGCCGGACTGATCGCGGTCGGCAATACGGACGTGCGCGATCCGGCCCAGATCTGGGGCTCGCCCGAGATCGAAGACGACATCAAGTTCTGGGGCAACTTCGGCTACCTGACCCAAGGTGGAACGCAGTTCTATGGCCACGCGAACTACGTCTCCAAGACGGTGACCGGCGGTTTCTTCTTCCGTAACCCCAACACCCGCAGCGCGGTGTTCTCCGGTGACGGCGGCTCGACCCTGCTGATCGGCGACCTGCTCGACGCCCAGGACGGCGTAATCGACGGCTCGGCCGGGTGCCCGACGGTGAAGATCACCAACAACATCCCGGACCCGACGGCTCTGGCCCAGGTCTTTGCCGATCCGAACTGCTTCTCCTTCCAGGAGCTTTTCCCGGGCGGCTTCACGCCGAACTTCGGCGGCGACGTCGAGGATACCTCGCTCGTTGCCGGTGTCCGCGGCACCACCAAGGGCGGGCTCAATTGGGATGCCAGTGTCAGCACCGGCACCAACGAGGTCGATTTCTTCATCTTCAACACGGTCAACGCCTCCCTCGGCCCGGTCACCCCGACGTCGTTCGATCCGGGTCTCTACGAGCAGGAAGAGCTGAACTTCAACTTCGACGTCTCCTACGCGATCAACGACCAGACGAACATCGCGGGTGGCATCGAGTGGCGCGACGAAGAGTTCACCATCGGTATCGGCCAGCTCGAGTCGTTCCAGATCGGCCCGCTGGCCGAGCAGGGCTTCTCCGCCGCCTCGAACGGTTTCCCCGGTTTCGGTGATATCGCCGCCGGCAGCTGGAGCCGCAGCAACTGGGCCCTCTACGCCGATCTCGAGCGCAACAGCCTGGACGACAAGTGGACCTTCGGCCTCGCCGTGCGCTTCGAGGACTTCGAAGACTTCGGCACCACCACCAACGGCAAGATCGCCGGCCGCTATCGTTTCAACGAGCATTTCCAGTTGCGCGGTAGCGTCAGCACCGGCTTCCGTGCTCCGACGCCTGGCCAGTCGAATGCTTTCAACGTCTCCACCGAGTTCGACCTGCAGCTCATGGACCTGGTCAACAACGGCACTATCCCGTCGTCCTCGGCGGTGGCGCAGTTGCGCGGTGGCGAGCCGCTGGAAGCCGAGGAGTCGACCAACATCGCCTTCGGCACGGTGATCGAGAACGGACCGTTCACCTTGACCATCGACTACTTCCAGATCGATCTCGAAGATCGCCTGGCGGTGACCCAGAACTTCTCGCTCACCGACCAGGAAGTCGACGATCTGATCGCCGAGGGCATCACCTCGGCCGGCAACCTGCAGAACTTCCGTTTCTTCACCAACGATTTCGACACCGAGACCAGCGGTTTCGATCTCGTCGCCACCTACGTGCCGCCGGCGAGCAACGGCAACACGACCTTCAGTTTCCTCTTCAACCACACCGAGACCGAGGTCACCAGGTTCAACCCGGCGACCCTCGATGCCACGCGCATCCGCGAGCTGCAGGAAGCCCTGCCGGAAACGCGTTGGAACATCAGCGCCAACCACCGGTTGGACAACGGCCTGCGCTTCCTCGGCCGTATCAGCTACTACGACGACTGGTTCGATTCTGAAGACGTGGCGTCTTACAGCGGCGAGTACCTGGTCGACTTCGAAGCGGCGTACGACTTGAAGAGCGGAGTGACCTTCACCCTCGGCGGGCAGAACATTTTCGATACCTTCCCGGACGAGAACACCGGCGCCCGCTCCGGCGTTGGCAACCTCTACAGCCAGTACACGCCGTTCGGCTTCAACGGCGCCTTCTGGTACGCCCGCCTGGGCTTCAAGTTCAAGCACGGCTTGGGCAAGTGATCGGTCACGCGTCGGCGACCGGCGCCTGAGCCGGTTTCGTCGACGTGGTCTCGAGTCCGTCTCGCTACGGCTCTCCGGATCTCCGGAGAGCCGTTTTGTTTGGGCCGTTTTTGCTTGGGCCGTTCTTGTTTGGGCCTCTGGGCCGGGTTGCCCGAACAGATTTTTTGACTGGGCAGATGATTTGCCGCAGCAGACCTTTTGCTCGGTCAGAAGGGGAGCAAGCGGGTGGTTTGCTCAAGAATTATGCTAAAATATAGCTAGCATGCCGTGGCAAGAGATTCACCGCCAGCTGCTGGGAGGCTTGCTGAGCGAGCTCAGGAGCCAGTGGGGCCGTATCCGCGAGGTCGAGGAGAGCCTCGGGATCGGTACGGCCGGCTATCTCAACAAGATGTGCTCCGGCAAGGCGGAGATCCGCCTGAAGCTCTTCCTGCAAACCCTCTCGGCCCTCGGGGTCGAGCCGCGCAGCTTCTTCTCTCGGGCGCTCGAAATCTGCCCGCGGCCGGAGGATTATCTGGCGCAGATCGGAGGCCGGCAGCAGGAAGACAAGGCGCTGGACAAGATGATCGAGGCGGCGGGGGAGATCGAGGCCAGCGAACCGCCGGCTGCGGAACGCCTCGCCACCGCCGATGCCGATGACGTGGCACTCTTCGTGCTGACTCCGCGCAAGGCCCAGCAGCGCGCTCTGCGTCATGGCAAATCCTACGCCAGCCACGCTTTCGCCCGGGCCTATCTGGAGTATCTCGACGATCATCGCTACGACCACGCGGTCGAAGCGGCTCGGATGGCCACCGGTGTGGTCAAGGACCTACTGCCGCGGTTGCCCGGGCCACCGAACGAACGCCTGGCGCTGCTCTGCTTCGGTCTCGGCGTTTTCGGCTCGGCTCGGCGGTCCAAGGGGCGTTTTAGATCCGCTGCCCGAGCCCTTCGTTTGGCGCTTTCGGTGGCCGAGCGGGCGGGATTACAGGAAGACACGGCGAATCTGTTGATCCGCGCCTCCTACCTGCTCAAAGACCATGGGCATGTCGAGCGCGCCTTGGCGTTGCTGAAAGAAGCGTTGGTGGTTTTCGTTCGCCTGGGCTCGCGGCGCGACATGGGCCGGGTCTTGGTCGACCAGGGCATGATGAGCTGCTACCTGGGAGCTTACGACACGGCGGTGCAGGATCTCGAACAGGGGCTGGCCTGCCTCGCGGACACCACCGAGGCCCTACCGCGAACCCATCTCGCGGCCTACCAGTTCCTGGCCTATGCCAGCGAGCAGCGCGGTGATCTGGATGCCGCCGAAGGCTATCTGGCGGCGGGGATGCGCGCCTGCGGCGCCAGTCACGCGGTTGATCGCGCCCGCTTACAATGGAGCCTCGGCACGTTGGCTCTCGAGCGGGGTGCAGTGCAACAGGCGGAAGACTGGCTACGCTCGGCGCTGGCCGTCTTGGCTGAGCACGAGAACGCTCTGCAGGAAGCGGTCGTCATCCTCGATCTTCTCCGCGCCCTTCTCTCGCAAGGTAAGAATCGGGAAGCGATCGAGACCGCGGTCAGCATGAGCCAGCTGTTGGGCAAGTTCACCAACAACACTCTCGCCGAGGCCACGATCCTCGGCCTGGTGCGAGCTGCCCTGGACGGTGAGCTCGACGAAGCCTCGATTTGTCAGGTGCGAGACCAGCTATCCGCCGGAAAGCAGCCGGCCCGAGGGTTGCCCGAGCGCGGCTGACATCTCCGAGGTCTCACCACAGTGAAGACCTCGGCCTATGCATATCAAGGCGGCTAGCCGTGGGGCTCTATGAGCGGCCCGATCTTCGGGTGGTCTCCCGGACCAATCGCCGATTCGAAAGCGTGTGGGACATCCCAGGCCAACTGAACTGAACGCTGAATCATCACTAACCTCCTCGTGAGCGGATCACCCGGCGGGCCTCGTCGCTCGCCGCAGCCCGCTCTGTAGGCCTGACGCTAACGTAGTGGCGTCAGGACGGCTCGGCGGAGCGCGTTCCGCCGGGACCAACGGTCGTATTTCGGACGCGTGCCGATCCGCCGCCGCGATGAAGGGACGAGGCTAATGAATCTCAGGCTGGGGGCGCTCAGTCCTTGGCGACCAACATCTCGGCCGCCAGCACCACGGCGATCGGTTCGACCACCAGGGTGATGAAACCGATCACCGTCAGCTCGTCGGTTAGCGTTCCGGGAATAAAGACCATCAGGCCGGTTGCCGGGAAGGCGACGCCGATGAAGATCAGGACGCTGCCGACGAGCGGTCCGAAGAGGGCGATCCACAGCCCCGGCCGGCCGCCTCTGAGGATATCGAGGGCGCTCAGCGGGTAGGCAGTGCCGAAGAAGACAAAGGCGGCGATCACCCACCAAGGGCCGAGGGCGTCGGCGCGATAGGCCTGGTACAGGCCGATCCAGTGCATCAAACCGCCGACCGCGATGCTGAAGGCGCCCAGTTGGCGGCGGGGAAAAGTAGATAGAGACATCGAATCACCCCTCACTCTTGCGGTTTTCCAGGGTCGCTCGCACCAGGTCGTTGGTGAACTTCCGCTGCGGATCCATCTCGTCGACGACGCGCAGAAAGTCGTTCCATTCCGGCAGCTGGGCGGCAATGTACTCAGGCGTGATGCCGACCAGGTTCTTGCCGCAGTGGGGGCGGCCCTCGGCGTCTTCGATAATCTGGCGCCAGATGGCCTCATCTTCTGGCCGCGGGGTATTGCCCACCAGGTGTGGCGCCATCCACATCAATTCCTGGTCGGGGGCACCGGCGCCGGGGCCGACCATGGTGTTCTCGTTGGTCCGCGTACGGCGCACGCCGATCATGTAGTAGCTGTGGTTGGGATCCTGGTCGAAAACCTCCTTGGCGCGGGCGAAGACTTTGCGACCCTGCTCCGGCGTGCAGGCGAACTCGATCTCTTTGTGGATGTGGTAGACATTGCGGTTGAAGCCCTGCCAGCTGGTCAACACCAGCGGGGTGAACAGGACGTCACCGAGCCGGGTGAAGGCCCACAACAGGCCGCCGCCCAATTTCTTGCCGAAGCGGCCGCAGCGGATGGTGATCGGCAGCAGCAGCGCGAGGGCGATCGCCTCGTTGACGTGTTTGAAGTCCTCGCGAAACGAGCCGAGCCAGCTGATTTTCTCCGTGCTGCGCTTCTTGGCTTCCACCACGCTGAGGTCGGCCGCCGGGAAGTAAGCCGCGCCGAAGTGATCGAATTCTTCGTACCAGGTGTCCAAGTTGCCGACCAACTCGTCGAACGAGCAGCTGAAGCTGCGGGTGTTGAGCCTGAAGATCGGTTCGGCCTGAAACGTCGCTTCGAGGATGATCCCGGTGCAGCCCATACCGCCGATGGTGGCGCGGAAAAGGGGTGAGCCTTTCTCGGCGGTGTGCACCTTGCCGGCGCCATCCATCACCTTGAGCGCGGTCACATACTCGCTGATATAGCCCGGGCGGCCGACCCTGGCGGTGGCGTGCACGTCGGTGGCGAGCACGCCGGCGATCGATTGGGCGTTGTGGTCCGGCAGCAGCGGCAGCGCCAGCTCCAGCGGCTCGATGAACTCGTTGACGTCGCGCATTCGGGTGCCGGCGCGAAAAGTGGCCGTCTTCGCGTTCAGGTCGTGGCTAACCACCCCTTCGTAGCGATCCAGCGAGACTACGACCTCGCCGCCCAGGTGCAACGCGTTGAAGCTATGCCCGGCACCGACGCAGCTCACTCGCCGAGCGCCGCGCACCACTGTGGCGAGTTCCTCGTCGCTCGCCGGTAGGACATAGCTTGGCGGCGTCTGGCCGTGGGAGCCGTCCCAATTGCGGTAGCGGCCGGTCTTCGGGTTGAACCGACCTTCCAAGATGTGGCGCCGGGTGAACAGATAGTAGATCGCATTAGCAACACTGAGCAGACTCTGCTTGAGCATGACAACCTCCCTGTGTCGATAGGGAGCGGCGATCAGCCAGGCGGTGATCGGGGCGCTGGTAGTTAGGACCCGTTGGGTGGCGGTTTCGGGTTAGTGGCGAGGGTCTCGGCGAGCCCTACGCAAAGGGCCGGCGGAGGTCCGCCGGCCCTCGCCGCGCCCGAGGGGCGCGATCTCTCGAATCTCTATCGAGCGTCGGTCGTATCGATTCCGCTCCGTCTTACGGAGAGGTCTCGATCCCGTCGTCGCCGCTCTTGACGTGGGTGCGAATCTTCATGGGTCTATCTCCTGAGGTTGGTTTTTGTCGTATATATAGAACCGAGAGCGCCCTGACTCCCGGACTCACTCTTACCTACGGCTTCTGCTCTCGAAACCCGCCAAGCTCGGCGCGGAAATCTCGCCCAGCTGGCCTCGAGATGCTGCGGCGCCGATCGCCGAGAGCGAATCCTGCGACTTCCCGGAGAATCCGATGACCGACTCCACCAAGCCTGCTCCCCACCACTCCCTGTGCATCGTTGGTGCGCCCATGGACCTCGGGCAATCGCGCCGTGGTGTCGACATGGGGCCCAGCGCGTTGCGCTACGCCGGCCTGCAGCGACGCCTCTCGGCGCTCGGCTGCGAGGTGAAGGACTGCGGCAACGTCGAGATCCCGGTGCGCGATACCCTGCCGCGGGAAGGTGGCATGGCCTACTTGCCTGCCGTTGTCGAAGCGTGTGAGGCGATCTATCAGAAGGGCGTCGAGGCGATCACCAACGGGGATCTGCCGATTTTTCTCGGCGGCGACCACTCCACTGCCATGGGGACCGTTGGCGCCGCCTCCCACGAGCGCCGCACCGGCGTGCTGTGGATCGACGCCCACGGCGATTTCAATACACCGGCAACCTCCCCCAGCGGCAACATCCACGGTATGCCACTGGCCGCGCTCACCGGCAACGGCGTGCCTGAGATGATCGACCTCGGCCGCCCCGGCGCCAAGATCTCGGCCCAGGATGTGATGTTGATCGGCATCCGCGATCTCGACACCCAAGAGCGCGAGATGCTGCGCACCAGCGGGGCCGGCGTCTACACCATGCGTGAGATCGATGACCGCGGTATCGGTCCGGTGGCCCGTGAAGCCGTCAAGCGC
>JBCCGX010000144.1:0-13035 GCA_039029035.1 Acidobacteriota bacterium
ACGGGTCCGCGAGGGCGACCCGCCCCTCGCTGAGCGCTTCGAGGTCTACAGCGAGGGGGTGGAGCTGGCCAACGGCTTCCACGAGCTGCGCGACGCCGGTGAGCAGCGACGTCGCTTCGCAGCCGATCTCGAGCAGCGTCGCGTCGCCGGCCTCGCCGAGGTGCCGGTCGACGAGCGCTTCCTCGCCGCCCTCGAAGCCGGCCTGCCCGAGTGTGCCGGCGTTGCCCTGGGGGTCGACCGGCTGCTCTTGTGTCTCACCGGAGCCCGCGAGCTGCGCGAGGTGATCGCCTTTCCCGTCGATCGAGCTTGAGCGCGCGGGGACAGGGAAGCAATGAGCGACGCGCAGAGCATCAAGGGCCTGATCGGAGGAATCGCCTGCATCCTCGGGGCGGTTTTCGTCCTTTGGGGTGTCGGCTGGGAATCGACAAAGTACCTCTTGATGATCGCCGGTAGCCTGGCCGCAGTAGGTGTGGCTGCCACGGGGGTTCGGTGGCTTCGGAACCGTAACGTTCTGCGAAGGCTCGACAGCTGGGTGGTGGGTGTACCTTCAGGCTCGAGTCATCTCGAGACGTCTGAGCTGCTCGGCAAGATCGAGCACGCTGACTTGAAGAATGTCACCGAAGTGTTTCCTCTCCTCGATGCGCTTTGCGACGACTATCTCGTCCAGGGCGAGGAGAACCGAAATCGGCTGCGCGATTTCTTCGCCGAGCAGCATTCGCGGCAGTTGATCCTTCTCGAGTATGCGCACCTGTCGGCGCGCAAGCTGAAGATCAGGCGGCGGGAGAAAGATCTCGAGGCCTCGGAGAGGGGAACCATCCTGCGACGAGGCTTGGCGGCGGTCTCGACCAACAATCTGCAGACGGATTGGCGTGAATGCCAGCAGGCCTTGAACGCTCTTTTCAAGTCGGCTGTGGCGGCAAGCCTGGACCCGGCGGCGTACTTCGACGAGATACGTGACCTGTCGTCGGAGGTGTCGCCGCATCCGCAAATTTCGGATCACCCTTCGATGAGAAGGTTCTTACGAGAAGTGTTGGAACAATTTCAGAAGGAGTCCACGTGAAGACCATCGGATTACTTGGCGGGATGAGCTGGGAGAGTACGGAGCTCTACTATCGCCTGATCAACCAAGAAACGAAACGCATTCGCGGCGGATTGCATTCGGCGCCGATCGTGATGGTCAGCCTGGATTTTCAGCCGATCGAGGATCTCCAGCACAAGGGTGACTGGGCCGCTGCGGCCGAGATCCTGTCGAGCAAGGCTCGCAGCATCGAAGCGGCTGGGGCCGACTTTTTGCTGATCTGCACCAATACCATGCACAAAGTCGCGCCGGAAGTGCAGTCGGCGATCAGCATTCCGCTGCTCCACCTTGCGGATGCCACGGGGCTCCGAGTGCAAGAGGCTGGATTCTCGACGGTGGGTCTCTTGGGCACACGATTTACGATGGAGCAGGACTTCTACCGCGGCCGTCTCGAAGAGCATGGTATCGACGTCATCGTCCCGGGTGCTGACGACATCTCGGTTGTCCATCGCATCATCTACGAAGAGCTCTGCTTGGGCACCGTGCGTGACGAATCGCGCGCGGAGTATCTCCGAATCGTCGATCAGCTCTGCGCGTCCGGAGCCCAGGGCGTCATAGAAGGCTGTACGGAAATCGTCATGCTCCTTCAGCAAGAGCACACCGACGTGCCGTTGTTCGACACGACGACGATTCACGCGCGGCAGGCGGTGGTCGAGGCGCTGAAGTAGAGGGTTCGGCCAACCGGGCGCGGGTGAGACATCGAGGCCATGGGTGCTCGACGGGCGAGGTTGCCACGTCCTGGCTTCAGCCAGAAAGCCCGCGCAGTGGGCGCCCTTGGAAAGCCCGGGCCTTTAGGCCCGGGGATCGTCAGGCAGAGCATCGTGCACTCGCCAGCAGACGAAGGTCGACCAGCGGCCGTCCGGCACCAGATCCATATCGCGCTGTAAGCGTCGCAGCGCCTGGTCGCAGCGCTCGTCCCAGCGGCCGCCGGCGCCGGCCGGACCCGGATCGTAGCCCAGATCGCGCAGCGCTCGGATCCGGCCGCGGGCGGTCCAGAAGGGCGTCCAGACATCGGGAATCGACGGGTCGTCGTAGATGCCGCGCAGCAACTGGGCAAAAGGGAAGGCCAGGGGGTCGACCTTGTAGCCCGGGCAGATGTCGTGGTGACCGTGGTGATCGCTGGGGCCGATGTTCGGCCAGCGCGCCACGACTTCTTGGCCGACGGCGATCATCATGGTGATTTGTTCGTCGGTCCACGGCTGGATGCGCATCCGCCATCGACCGTCGGTCGAGTCGGCACGCAGCCAGTCGCGGCCGGCCGGCAGCCCGGGGCGGGCGTAGCCCAGGTTGATGGTCTCGATCCCGATCGAGGTGCGGGCGCCCTTGTCGTCGGCGCTGCGGTAGGGGCGGCCGTCCCAGCGCAGGGTTTGGTTCTTGCCCGCGTGCCAGCTGCGGTCTTCGAGGCCGACGTAGCGATCGACGCCTTCGGCGTAGCTACGGCCTACGGCATAGTGGGCCGAGGCCACACCCCGGCGCAGGGGGGTGCTGCCACCGAGGAGGTTGCTGCACTCGGCCAGAGTGGCGGTGGCGCTCCAATGCCAGGTGATGGCGACCGGCTCGTGGTCGGTCGCCGCGGTCCACCCACGGTCGACCGCATGGCCTGTCGCCCGCGGAATCAGAAATCGATTGCTGATCTGCCAGGACATCCGGGGTGTCTTCGGGTTTGCGTCAATCGGTGAAGCCCTGCGCATTCAGTGGGCTTTGGGAACTGCCTGAACCAGGCTGACCGAGGCCGTTGGTTTGATAGCTTTGCGCTCTTCAGATGGTCGTTTTCACCGGCCTCTTAATGATGACCGTTAGCTTTGCGTGTTCGTATGGCGCCATGACGACGGAGCGTACCAACAAGATCTATTATTGCCCGATCGAGGTGGCGATCGACCTCGTCGGCGGCAAGTGGAAACCGCTGATTCTCAGTCACCTGCGGGAAGGCTGTCTGGGCTTCGAAGAGATCGGTCGCCGCGTGCCTCTGGCGACCCGTGGCATGCTGGCCGGGCAGCTGCGCGAGCTGGAGCGCGATGGTCTGGTGCAGCGCCGCGAGCTGGCCGAGTTTCCGCCACCGATCGAGTACTCGCTGACCGTCGAAGGCTGCCGCTTGATTCCCATCCTCGACCAGCTGCGCCAGTTCGGACGTGATTTTGCCAGCCGTTCCGGCGTCGAGATTCACGAAGAGCTGGAGCTCTACGAAGCGACCGCCAGCCCGGCCTTGAGCGAGGCGAGTTAGAGCCGCTACCGCGCTATTCGCTGCCCTCAGCGCTCTGCTTGGTGTCGGCGTCTTTCGTCTCCGACCACTCGTCGGTGGAGTTGGACTCGAAGCCGTCGGCGAATTGCGGCTCGTTGCTCCCTGCAGCGGCCTCAGATGGCGCTTCGGTGGATGGAGCCGGTGGCTCTTCCGCGGGTTGTGAACAGCCCGTGAGGACGACAAGGAAGAGCGCCGCGGTGGAGAGCTGGAGGAGGCGTTGGATGATCGATGGTCTGGACATTCTTTCTCCAATCGGAAGGACTAGCCGCAAGGTCGGGCGACGATGGCCGGCCTGGCTGCTATCCAAGCCCTGCCGCACGCTCGATCGGCCCCACCGGTAGCGGGGCGACCTGACGTTACCAACAGCGGGAGTTTATCAGCGACGCCCGGATTCAGTCGGCGAAATGGGCTCGTTCGCTCGGATGGCGGCGGGCTCTGGCGCACGATCGGCGCGTAAGCCAGGGTAAGTCCGAATCGTGAGCCAGAGAGCCCCGAGGAGGAGGACCACCAAAAGGTCGCGCGCCCAGTCGCGAAGGCCAGGTCGAGATTTTCCACCGCGTGGCCTCCGAGCAGCCATGGCCGGGGCGTGCCCCGTCGCCTCTCTCATGCTGGCAGCTTAGAGCAGCCGGCACGACGCTATCTTCAGCGCAATGTAAGGCGTTTGTTAGAAATGTAAAGCCACGTTGCATTTTTTCGACCTCGCATGCCGACACAACGACTCGCCCATCGAGGCTCGTCCAGCACGCAGCCGGACGCTGGATGATCGACGACAGGGCGAGACGTGGGCCACGGCCTGGGCTTTACGGCGTGCTTTCCGCGTCATTCACGATATAGGCCTCAATGCCTTGCACGGCATCCGTCTCAGTAAAGCCGCGGTTGCGCAGCAGCGCTTCCACGTTCGGTTCGCGGCCACGGAAGCCGACGTAGGCGTCCATGGCCGGCTGAGTATCGCCGGCCGAGTAGACGTTGTCGTACAGCTTCTGCGCCAGTTCGGAGTCGAAGATATCGCCGGCTTCTTCGAACGCGGCAAAGCCGTCGTTATCCAGTACACCGGCCCACAGATAGCTGTAGTAGCCCGAGGAATAGCCCTCTCCGGCGAAGGTGTGCAGGAAATGGGTCGAGCGATGTCGCATCGGGATGTCGTCCAGGCTCTTACGGCGGGTCAGAACGTCGTTTTCGAAGGCATCGATTTCCAGCGCTGCCGGATCGGTGTTCAAGTGATAGGCCAGATCGACAAAACCTGAGCTCAGGAACTCGACGGTGGCAAAGCCCTGATTGAACTTGGTGGCTTTGAGCACGCGTTCGAGCAATTCTGGCGGCATCGGCTCATCGCTTTCGTGATGCAGGGCGAAACGCTCCAAGACCTCCGATTGCGACAGCCAGTGCTCGTAGATCTGGGCCGGGAATTCAACGAAATCGCGATCGACCGACGTGCCGGCCAGGGACGGAAACTCGGTGTTGGACAGCAGCCCGTGCAAGCCGTGCCCGAACTCGTGGAACAGCGTGACGGCATCGGTAAACGACAGCAGCGCGGCTTCGCCTTCGGCCGGCTTGTTGTAGTTACAGTTGTTCAGGATGAGCGGAATGTCGCCGGTCAATCCGTTCTGTGGCCGGAAGGCCGACATCCAGGCACCGCCCCGCTTGCCCGGACGCGCAAAGAAGTCGCCGTAGAAGATGCCGGCAATCTCACCTTCCGGGTTCCGCATCTCCCAAACGCGCACGTCCGGGTGGTAGGTCGGAATATCATCACGCTCAACGAAGGAGATGCTGAACAACTGCTCGGCCACATAGAACATGGCATCGATCATGTTGTCCAACTGCAGGTAGGCCTTGACCTCACTTTCATCCAGGTCGTAGCGCTCGGCGCGCACCTGCTGGGTGTAGTAGCGCCAGTCCCAGGGCTCGAGCTCATGGCCCAAACCCGCTGCGGCGATGCGCTCTTCGATGTCGACGGCTTCTTCCAAGGCGCGATTGCGCGCCGGCCACCAGACCTGTTCCATCAGCGACAGGGCCGCCTCCGGCGTACCGGCCATGGTGCCGGACGTGCGGTAATGGGCGAAGGTCTCAAAGCCGAGCAGATTGGCCAGTTCCAGGCGCAGGGTCAGAATCTGGCGGATGGTCTCTTTGTTGTCGTGATCGTTGTCGTTGTCACCGCGCTGGGTCCAAGCCCGCCAAGCAACTTCACGCTGCGCCCTATTGGGTGAGGACTGCAGGAACGGCTCGACACTGGAACGGGCCAGGGTGACCACGTGGCCTTCCAGCCCGCGATCGGCCGCCGCACCGGCCGCCGCCGACACGAGGTAGTCCGGCAGCTCGGCGACGTCCTCTGCACTCAGCTCTAGCGTCCAGGCTTCACGGTCCGCCTGCTCGTTCTGGGCGAACTGGGTGTAGAGACCGGCCAGCGATGAGCGGATCTCGGCAAAGCGCTCGCGATCAGCTTCTTCAAGCTGGGCACCGGCCCGAATGAAATCTTCGTGCGTGGTTTCCAGTAGACGCGCCTGCTGGGGCGACAGGCCAAGCTCGTCGCGCGTCTGATAGAGCGTATCAATGCGAGAAAACAGGTCCGGGTTCAGCGTGATCGAGGCGCCGTGCGCGGCCAGGCGGGGACTCATTTCGCGCTGGATCGCGCGAATCTCGTCGTTCGAGGCCGAGCCGGTTAGGTTGGAGAACACAAGTGAAATGCGGCCGAGCTCCGTGCCCGACTGCTGCATAGCGAGCAGCGTATTGTCGAACGTGGGTGGCTCGGGGTTGGTGGCGATCGCCTCGATTTGAGCGCTGTGCCGGGTCAGGACCACCTCAAAGGCTGGCAGAAGATGGGCTTCTTCAATCACATCCAGCGGTGGGGTGCCGAACGGCGTATCCCAGTCCGCCAGCAGTGGGTTGTTTTCGGCGACGTCGTCTGTGCCATCCGGAGCACCTGTGCAAGCGGCAAGGAGAAGGATGGACGCCAGGAGAATCAGTTGTTTTTTGGGTTTCATCAGCTCAGTAACGGGTTGGTTGAGTGGAGTGCACCCGGCTCAGGTGCGGTCGGAGATGCAGCGTCGCCTGGTCGAGCTCGACAGATGCAACAGATGCTAGAAGTTACTGCGTCTCTTGCCTTTGCTTGGCCGCGGCTCGTCGCAGACGATCCGTTTCTTCGCGCTGCCTACCCGGCTGAGCGAGAGCCTCGAGCTTGTCGAGGGTGGCTTCGGCAGCCGACGTCTGGCGCGCCGAAAGCTGGCGTACCGCGGTCTTGTAGAGCTCGCTGAATTGTAGCGCTTGGGCGGTGGATTCGAACTTCGCCAGCTGCGCCGCCGCCTGCTGCTGCAGGCGGGGGTCACGGCTTTCGGCTTCGATTCGGGCGAAGAGGGCGATCGCGTCGTCGAGGCGCTTCTGCCGGACCAGGCGCCCGGCTTCGTTGTAGTCCATCTTCAGCAGGATGTCCCGCGCTCGCTGCAACGTCAACGCCTGGGCACCGAGGGCGTCCATGCGAGCGACGATGGCATCGGCCGCCGGACGGTTATCGATCCGGGCGTAGGCCAGGAGAAGGTTGAAAGCGAGGTCGAAACGCCCGGGCACCAGGCCGTAAGCGGTCTCCAGCGCCTCGACCGCAGCGCTCGTGGCTTCCGGCTGCAGGTTGTAGGCATAGCCCAGGCGGGCCCAAGCAGGGGCGAAGTCGGGCCACAGCTCGACGGTGCGCTCGAGGGCGGCGATCCCGCGCGCCAGCCTTGCAGCCTCGTCGTCGTCCGCCGGTCGGCGATCACCGAAGGATTGCACCAGGCTCGCCCCATAGAGGTATTGGACGACGAACTCGTCGCCGGCGCCTGCGATCGCCTTCTCGTAATAGGCCCGAGCGCCGTCGTCGTCACCCGCCAGCTCGGCGAGATAGCCCAAACCCGCGTCACCCAGGCCGGCGCCCGGTGCCAGCTGCTGGGCCTGCAGGAAGTGGGTTCGGGCGTCGGCTTGGCGATCGCGGTGGGCGTGGGTCAGGAGGTCGCCGAGGTGATAGAGCGCCTGGTGTGCGGCCAGCCGTGTGACCCGGACCGGGTGCGCTCCGCGATCGATCGCCACCCGCAGGTAGTTGAACTTCGTGCGCCGGACATAGGCCACCAGGCGCTCCTCCAGGGTCGCAAGGTCGAAATCGAACGACAGCTCGAAGGCCCTTTCGGGCTCTATCTCGGCCACCGATCGCGCGGCATAGGCGCCGAGCTGGCGGCTCAGCTCGGGCTCGGACCGCAAGTAGTGCACTAAGGCCCAGGAGGTCTGGAAGAAGGTCGTCGCCACGCTGGGGTCGCGTGGGACCTCGGCGAGGTCGATGAATTCGCCGACCGGAATGTGCCGCCGGGCGCCAAACCGACTCGCCAGGGCATTGCGGTGCGCCGTCAGTGGCAGGCCGAGCAGGGCTTCGTCGCCCTCGACCTCGAAGGTGCTGAAGTACTCGGCCAGGCCGTGGCGTAGCCACAGCGGCAAGGTCGGCAGCTTCTGGACCAGGACCTGCAGGATGTACTGCTTGTAGACGAAGTCCACTGGCCGAGTCTCGGCATCGACCACCAGGGCGGCGTAGGTCCCGTGCTCGTGGGGCACGAAGTAGCCGGCTGTGCCGCCGATCAGGTCGACTTTCATCGGCTCGGCCGAGACCTTTGGCCCTCGGCCGCCGAGGCGATAGGTCTGGAAGCTTCTCTCGTCGGCGAAGAGATAGATCAACGTCGGCACCGGCGGATCGAACTGACTGTCGGGCCATAGCTGAAGGAGCACGTAGCGCAACAGCTCGAGGTCGTAGGCCGTGCTGCGGGCAACACCTTCCGGACCGTTGGTGAAGAAGGTGAAGTGCTGCGAATCGAGGCGCAGCCACGTGCCGTCAGCAGTCGGCGAGGTCTGCGCGGTGAGCGGAATGGCCGGGAAGATCGAGCCGGCGGTCCAGAGCAGGGCGGCAAGAAGTAGCAAAGAGATGGATCGAGATTTCATTTTTTTTATCCGATAACAAGCATGGTGTAGTGTAACGTCGATCGACTAACCGACTTTATCGCGCACAATCAGCGATCCGGGCGTGTGGTGTTGGCTCTGGAGCTGACGCTGCAGCGCCAGCGCTGTGGAGCCGGTGCTGTCGAGCCGGCCCGGTCCAACCGGCCGTGAGCTAACTTCGACCCCTCCAGGACACGATGAGCCAAGACCCATTCGACTATGCCGTTCTGTTACAGGACGCGTTGCGCCAGTTGGTGCGGCGCAGCCTCGAGCTCGTTGCCGAGCAGGGATTTTGCGGCGAGCATCATTTCTACCTGTCTTTTGATACCCAGGCGCCCGGTGTCATCCTGCCCCACAATCTGCAGGAGCAGTACCCGGAAGAGATGACGATCGTGCTGAAGACGCAGTTTCGCGATCTGCTCATCGATGACGATTCGTTCTCGGTGGTTCTGTTCTTCGGTGGTGTGCCGCACCAGCTGACCATCCCCTTCGCTGCCCTGCGCTCCTTCGCCGACCCATCGGCCAGCTTTCAGCTCGTTTTTCCGGCGGTGGATGACGAGGAAGACGTGAGGGCCGACGACGTGGGCGACGAAGACGCGAGGGCAGACGAAGGCGCTGCGCCCGAAGGCGAGTTGGCCGTCATGCCTGTAGCGGACGAGACCGAGGCCGAGCCTGCTACCGATGCGGGTCCGGCCAAGGACAATGTGGTCTCCATTGCCGGGTTCCGCAAGAAGGGGTAGCGAGCCGCCGGTGGCGGTGGCTCAGTCCAAGGCCTACGGCGTTCGCCGCAGAGTCAGGATTCGGGCTGCTTGACCACCGGCTGTCTGACCAACAGGGCGAGAAAGCCCGGTAGGAAGGCAAAGGCCCAGCTGGCGAAGTGGACGAGGTAGTTCGGGCCGCCGGGGGCGGGCTTGGTCCAGATGCCGGAGATGGCCCAGAACGCCAGGCCGGAGGCGATCGCCGCGAGCACACCCCGTAGCAGCGCGTGGCCGAGGCTCTCGGCCCCGTCCCGTGCCCAGCGCTGGAGACAAGCCATGGCCAGCCACATGACCATCCAGGTGATGATCAGCGCACCGATGTAGCCCACCGCGTAGGCCAGGGGGTAGAACACCGCCGCGATCACGATACCGGCGGCCGGCAGGCTCGGCAGCAGTCGGCGGGCTGCCTGCCGGGTCCCGGCGCTCCAGGCCAGGGTGCCGGCGAGGACGAGGAAGATCACCGCCCCGTGGAGGACGCCGGGGATCACCGCGCCGTCCGGAATGTAGTGGGTCCACAGCCAGTCGCCGAACGTCGAGACGACCGCCAAGACGAGCGCGCTGACCAGCGCGGCCACGATGCCGGGTTTGAGATCGTTCATGGGTGAAGCTTAACCGCCGTCAGCCGGGGTTGATAGGTTTGGTGAATGAATCCGCTGCAGCCGTTTCTAGGCCGCCAAGGTGTGGTCCTGCTCGATGGTGGTCTGGCCACCGAGCTCGAGGCCCGCGGCTACGATCTGGCCGACGAGTTGTGGTCGGCTCGGCTGCTGATCGAGAATCCGGCGGCGATCGTCGAGGTGCATCGCGACTACCTCGCGGCAGGGGCCGATTGCCTTACAGCCGCCAGCTACCAGGCGACCCTGGAGGGCTTGGCGCGGCGGGGCCTCGGCGAGCGGCAAGCGGAGGCCTTGCTGCGGCGCTCGGTCCACCTGGCGACCGCCGTCCGCGACGATTTCTGGAGCGATCCGGCGCATCGACCCGGGCGGCTGCGACCGTTGGTCGCCGCCAGCATTGGCCCCTACGGCGCCTACCTGGCGAACGGTGCCGAATACACCGGCGACTACGACCTCGATGAAGACGGCCTGGTCGCCTTCCATCGTCGCCGGCTCGCGATCCTCGCCGACGCGGGGGCCGATCTCCTGGCCTGCGAGACCATCCCGTCGCGCCGCGAAGCGCGCGCCCTGCGCCGTTTGCTCGAGGCGCCCGTGGGCGGAGGAGCGAGCCTGCCCGGCGCCTGGATCAGCTTCAGCTGCCGCGACGATCGCCACCTGGCCGACGGCAGCGATTTGGCCGCCACCGTAGCTGAGATCGAGGCTTGTGAGCGTCTGCTGGCCGTCGGCGTCAACTGCACGATGCCGCGCTTCGTCGCCGGTTTGGTCGACCGACTCCGCGGCGTGACCGACAAGCCCATCGTGGTCTATCCCAATGCGGGTGAGGTCTATGACGCCGAGGCCAAGCGCTGGCTGGAGAGCGCCGAAGCGGTGGATCTCGCGACTGCCGCTGTCGACTGGCAAGCCCGCGGTGCGCGTCTCATCGGCGGTTGTTGCCGGACGGGGCCAGAGCAGATCCGGCGGTTGCGTGCGCGGCTTTTGGCAGGCTAGCGGATCAACGTCCTGCCGCTAAGGGTAGGGCGCCCGCTTCGAGCAGCGGTTGCCGACAGGCATCGAAGGGGCCGGGTAGATAGACCCGCGACCGCCGGCCAAAGCGGAATCCTGCCGGCTCTTCCTCCGACTCGAGCTGATGGATGGCCGCAGCGACCTCGGCCTCCAGGCCGGCCTGGGAGGCCACACGCTCGACCTCTTGACGCAGCTCAGGGCTCGGCCGGAGCTCGAGGAACTGCGTCCAGAGATCGTCCTGGGCGATCGTCACGGCTTGCTGGCCCGGAACCCAGAGGCGAAAGAAGAGCAGTGACGGCTGGGGGCGGGTCGTCTGCTGAAAGCCGCCCGCTCGTTGGTAGTAGTAGAAGTCCCTGTGATTGGGTGGAGGGGTTCGGTAGGTGTAGAGATAGAGTCTCGCGGGCTCGTTATCGATCGGCAGCTGTGCGACACAATCGGCCAGGATGCGTCGAAAGGTCGGATCGTGGGCCGTCTTGCGGACCACAAAGCACCAGGCGTGGGTCGGTTTCGAGAGGAGCCACAGCATGCCGGCACCGACCGTCAGGGGTGGGCCGATGCCGGGCACCGGGGCCAAAAGGGCTGCAGCGCCCAAGCTCGCCCAATGGGCACGGTGCGAGCAGGCCGCTTGGCGGTCGTAGCCCGGGGCCCGGGATTGAACATGAGTGGCGTAACCGAGCGCCAGAAGGGCGGGGACGATCAGCAGCTTGCGGAGCCGGACGAAGCCCAGGCGGCGAGAGCCGAAGAGTCCGGTTGAGATCCATTGAGTGGCCTTGGCGAAGGCGAAACCGGCGAGCAGCGCATAAGGTGGCAAGAAGGGGTAGGCGTAGTGGAAGAGCTTCGAGCTCCCGGCGGAGATCAGCGCCAGGGGCAGCACGGCCCAGACGATGACCAGGGCCCCGAGAGACGATCGCTGCTGCAGGGTGGCCACGAGCCAGAGCATCGCGCCGGCACAGGTCCAGCCAAAGGTCCCGGCCTGCCACAGCTCCGAGAAGAGCTCTCGCCAGTAGAAACCGGCAGACTGCACGTGGGCGGGTTCCAGGTAGGTGGAGAACCTCTGCACGACGTGCTCGCCCAAGATCACCTGCCAGAAGAAGGCACCGCGCTGCAGATGCTGGTAGATGAACCAGGGCGAGACCAGGGCGAGAAAGAGCACCAGCGAGAGTGCGACCGACCGCCGATCCTCCCAGAGTCGCCGGCGGATCTGCGGTAGGGCCAGGGTCGAGGCAGCGCAGAGGGGAAGGAACAGGGCCGCGACAAACTTGCAGAGAAAACCGAAGACCACCCAGAGACTGAAAGCCAGCAGATGCGCCTGGCATGGTCGGCCCCTCGATTCCGCTGCCATCCAGCGAGACCAATGCCAGATGCCGCCGCAGTAGGCCAGTAGCAGCGGGGCCTCCATGTTGTTGTTGCGGATCCCGTGGTCGAAGATCAGCGCCTCGTTGACGAAGAGAGCCGCCACTGCCGCGAGACCACAGATCGGACCGGCGACCGCCGTGCCGAGTCGGAACAGGTAGAGAAACGCGCCACAGGCGAACAGCGCGTCCCAGAACCGATAACCCACTGCGTCGTTGGGGAGACCGAGCCACTCGATTCCACCTGCAATGAGCCAGAACTTCAGCGGCGGCTTTTCGAGGAATGGGCCCGATCCCGGACTCGCCCAAGGCGAGAGCCAGGCGTCGTTTTCGACCATACTCCTCGCGGCGTGATTGTAGATCGCCTCGTCGTTCTTGAAATCACCTCGCCCGAGCTCGAAGAAGACGGGAGCGGCGAACAGCACCAGAAGGAGCGCGGCGCAGGCGAAGATCGAGTAGCGGTCGTCGCCGCCGCCAGAAAAGCGAGCGGCAGAGGTGAGCGACGAGAGAGGCTGGCGAAGTCTCATCGAAGCTGCCGTACCCATCCTCGAGGCCGTCGAATCGGGTGTCGGGCGGCCCCGGCTCAGTTCGCTGCGCTCGCGGCGGTTTCAGCCTCCGGCAGAGGCTCCCACAGGTTGATCACGTACAGTGAGCTGCGGTGCCAGAAAATCACCGGCTCGAGATCGAGCTCGCCCACCGCGTTGCGGATGCCGGTCAGCAACTCGTACTCCCGGTAGCGAAAGCCCTCCGGGTATTGGACGACGAACGGTGTGACGTCGGTTTCGCGCCGGATCGCGAAGGAGTAACCGGTGCGCCCTTCGCGTTTCATCTTGCTCACCCGATTCGGGGTGCCGGAGGTGTCGATGAACGTCGGACTGACCGCGTCGGGGAAGTTCTGGCGCAGGTTGCGTCGAACGACTTGGGCGACCCGCAGGCTGCGTCCGTCAGCTTCGAGAAAGTCGACCTTGGGGGTACCGTAGACGATGCGAACGTCCTCGAAGAACATCGGAATGCCGCGAATCTCGTAGAACAAGTCGCCACCTTTGAAGGCCAG
>JBCCGX010000145.1:0-13032 GCA_039029035.1 Acidobacteriota bacterium
GGGCAGCAGAGCAGCCAGGTCGAGAGCCATGAGCCACCTCGAAACAGCCGCGGGTCCGCAGCGCGGGCTACGTGAGATCGTCTCCTACAGCTTGCTCAGCGGACTCTGCCCGCTGATCCCGATCCCTTTTCTGGACGACTGGGCGCGCGACCTCTTGCGCCAACGTCTGACAACCCTGCTGGCGACCCATTCGTCCTACCACCTGAGCTCGGATCAGCTCAAACTTCTGGCCTGCGGCAACTTGCCGGAGAACGCCCAAGGCTGCGGCGCGGGTTGTGTAAGGCATTTGATCATCCAGCCGGTGCTTTTCCTCGCCCAGTTGATCTTCCGCAAGCTGGTTCGCAAGATCCTCTTCTTCCTGACGATCAAAGATACCGTCGAGACCTTTTCCGAGACGTTCCACGAAGCCTACCTGCTACGCCATGCCTTCACCCTCGGGCTGCTGCCGCGCACCCTCCCACCGCCGCCTGGCAACCCGCGGCCGGCCGCCCTCGATCCGCGCTCCCTCGCCGTGCGGCGAGCGGTCGAGGCTGTTTACCGCAGCGCCGACACTCGGCCGGTGACCTCGCTGACCCGCTCTCTCTTCCGCAGCAGCTGGCGCGGCATCGCAGCAACGGCGCGGCAGATGACCGTGGTGCTGCGCCGCGCCCGCCGCGACGGCGCCCAGCAGGTCACCGAACGACTGCGGCGCGAAGGCGAAGAGCGCTTGGGAGGCCTGATCACCGAGCTGACGGAGGATCTCGAGCAGCAAGGTGGCTACCTCGAACAACTGACTCAGCGACTCGAGGAACGACTGGTCACGATCGATTCCGAGTCGTCATCGCCAGCCTAGATCTCCAACACCGTTCGCGTGCTCGAGAGGTCGTCCTTGTGGAGCGAGCACGCAGCGAGCGTGTTTGAGCGTGGAGGATGATCGAAACGGATAAGCCATTTCTTGCCATAGGATTATACGGCCTGTGAGTGTCCCGGCGAGTTTCCGGAGCTGCGGCGCAGGCCACAAGGACGACCGGACAACGGTCGTGTTGGAATGCGATCTAGCTACTTCACTTCCGCGATCCACAACCCCTGGCGTCCCGGCAAGAGCTTGTTCCAGATCAAGTCGCCGTTCGGCAAGCGGCCGTAGCCGAACGCGAGGGGGCCGAAGGCCTCGATCTCGACCAGATGCTCCGTTTCGCGGCTCGCCACGTCGAGGGTCCAGAGCGACAGCTTCTGGGACCGATCTCCGTACGCAGGGCCGCCATCTCGGACGAAGGTGACCATCCCAGTCTCCTGTGTCCAGCGCGGATGTAGACCTTCGACCAACGATCGACAGGACTCCCCCGAGGCCGGACACAGGACAATCCGCCCCTTGTCGTCCGATCCCAGCAGCAAACCGCCGTCTGGCGACCATTGTGGGGTCTGCAGCATCGTACCGAGGTCGTGCTCCGCACCGCTCACTAGCTCACGAATACGCGTTGTCCGGGGTGCCCCGTCGACGAGAGGCGTGTAAGCCACCCGCCGGCCTGCCGGGTCGACCGTCGTATCGTGCTGATGCTGCCACGACCAGTTCTCCAGCACCTCGAGACTCGCACCACCGGCCACCGGGATCTTGCGGAAGCTGCGGGTCGGCCGCTCCTGATAGAAGTAAAGATGGTTGCCGTCGGCCGACCACTGCGGCAGGATATTGCGCTCGCCGGCCCCTGTCGTGACTCGCAGCCGCTCGCGGGTCGCGATATGGACGGTGAACAGATGCACGTCCGCACCGTCGAGCGAAAAGAACGCGATCCGATCCCCGGCCGGCGATAGCGTAGGCCGAATCAGCTCGTGCGTTTGTGGGGGCACCAGCTCGACGCTTTCCCCACTCCCTGCTGATCGCAGCATCAGAGTGAAGGATGGGTTAGAGCTGGTGTAGACCAGACGCCGGCCATCAGGCGAGATCGCAGGCTCGGTGTGTCGGCGGCCCTCGCGGGTGAGTGGCTGGGCCTCACCCCCCCGCGCCGACACCACATAGAGGCTGGTGTTGCCGGTGAGATCGGCGGCAAAGACGATCCAGCGGCCATCCGGCGTCCAGATCGGATCACCGCCACGGAAGGGGCGATCGAGTAAACGCCGGGGCTCTCCGCCCTCGAGATCGACGGTCCACAGGTTGCCGATCGGTCCGGTTTCGGGCTGGAAGTAGACGATCGATCGCCCGTCCGGCGAAAAGGCGGGCGAGCGTGGAACCCAGCGGCCGAAGAACGCCGGTGGGACAGACTCGATGATCTCGGCACCGGTACCGTCGGCAGCGGCCAACCACAGCCGGCCGGCGCGCTCGAAGACCAACCGCTCGCCATCGGGCGATAGCTGGGGACTCGACCCTCGATGCACGATCCTTTCAGGTGCTCCGGCGGAGCCCACGGGTAGGGACCAGACACCGTCGCCGTGGGCTGCAAAGAGAATCCGATCACCGGCCATCGACCAGTGGGGCTGCTCGACGACCACCCTCAGGGTTGGCAACTCGCTCGGTAAGTCGCCGCCGAGCGGCTGCACCCAGAGGCGCGACGAGCCGTCCTCGCGCTCACTGGCATAGACGATTCGATCGCCGCTCGGCGCAAAGCTGGCTTGACGATGCGAGCTCTGAAAAGTGCTCAATGGCCGATGTCCGGACAGAGTTGGCGGCTTCGGAGCGCGGCTCGTCAGCCAAAAGATGAGGCCAAAGGCCAGCACGATCGCAGCAACGGACGCCGGCAGCCGCCAGGCCGGCGGCCGACGACGCAGCGGTGGCATCTGGATCACGCCCGATCGGGTGGGATAGATACCGGTACCGAAGAGTTCGAGCTGGATCCTCTCGAGCTCGGCCAGTACATCGCGCATGCTGGCGAAGCGATCCTCCGGAGCCTTCGCCATCGCTCGAATCAGTAGCTTCTCGAGCGACGTCGGCAAGTTCGGTTTGAGAGCCCGCAACGCCTTGGGCTCGTCACTGAGCACCGCCTTGAAGATCAGGATGGCATTGCGCCGATGGAAAGGCGGCACGCCGGTCAGCATCTCGTAGAGCAAGCAGCCGAAGGAGAAGACATCGCTACGCGCGTCCACCGGCCGGCTCTCGATCTGCTCGGGTGACATATAAGCCGGAGTGCCGACCTTGACCCCCGGGGCTGTCAACGTCACCAGGCCGGGATTGAGGCCCGAGGGATCTCCATCCTGCTCGTAACCGGGCGGTGCGAAACGCTTGGCCAGGCCGAAGTCCAGAATCTTGACGTCGTCGAGGGGCGATACCATCACGTTCTGCGGCTTCAGATCGCGATGGATCACACCGTGCTCGTGGGCACAAGAGAGTCCGTCGGCAATCTGAATGCCGTAACGTAGAGCTTTCTCGAGCGGCAGCCCCTCTTCACCGATGAGGCGATCGAGGGATTCCCCATCGACATACTCCATGGCGATGAAGTCACGGTCACCCGCCGAGTGGATCTCGAAGACGGTGACGATGTGAGGGTGGTTCAGCGACGATGCGGTCTGGGCTTCACGCATCAGCCGCTCGCGAATCATCGGCTCGGCCAGAGCACCGGCTGGCAAGACCTTGAGAGCCACCTTACGGCGCAGCCGTTGATCTCGGGCACGGTAAACAACCCCCATACCGCCCGAGCCGATCTCGCCCAGAATTTTGAAATGTGAAATCTGGTCTTCCATGGACTCCCTCGCCCCCGCGGGGGGTCGCGCGCTCGCATCTTAACAACTCCCAGGTTCGATGCGGCCGGCACGAGAACCTTCGAAAAAGCCCGAGACTCAGAGCAAGGTCTCGAGGATCTTTCCCCCTCCCAAGAGCGAGCCCAGCATGCTACCGAAGCCGGGCAGTAAGAACGCCAGGAAGATTTTCAGCAGCTTGTTCTGCCACCACTTCTTGGGCTCGAGAAGGTCCTCCGCCACGGTTTGGAACTCCTTGACCGTCGGCGGCCGGACGTAGGCCTGCACGAAAGCGGTGACGTAAGCCGCGCCGATCACCGGCGTCAGACTGGTGATCGGCGCCGAGAGAAAGCCGGCGAGAACGGTTAGTGGGTGAGCCAGGGCGATCAGTCCCCCCAACGCGGTGGGCACGGCGTTGGCGAGGATCCAGAATTTGAGATCCTCCCCCATCTGCTCCGGCCCTTGAGTCCAGCCGATCCAACCCAATGCCCCCAGAATGACCACGGGCACCGCCCAGCCAGCGACCTTCCACCAGGGTGAGACCGGAGGGATCTGGCTCAGCTCGTCGAGATCGACCGGTTCGTCGCGCGCCAGAGCGCGCTGGATCCCTTCCAGGTGGCCGGCCCCGACCACTGCGACGATCCGCTGGCCCGACGAACGCTTGAGACGCTCGCTCAGGTAGCTGTCGCGCTCGTCGATCAACACCCGTTTGAGAGATGGCAGCTGGCGCCCGAGCTCCTCCATGAGCTCGCTCAGCACGTCTTGTTCCTTGAGCTCCTCGAGCTGCTCTTCGGAAATCTCGGGGCCGGCGAACATGGCGACCAGGAGCTCCGACATCAACAGCAGCTTGCGAAAGAGAGACGTTGCGTGGGCGGCGCGGCGCAGGGTCACCCGCACGTCGCGATCACACAGCTCGATCGGGATATCGTGCGCTTCGGCCACCTGGGTCGCCTCGAGCAGCTCTTGCCCGGGCATCACGCCGAGCTCACCCCCCAATCGTTTCTGGTAGGCCGCCAGCAAGAGATTCAGCATCAGCGTGGCGAGCTGCTTCTTGCGGATGATCTGCTTGAGATCGAGCGCCTCCCAGGTCTTGGCCTTGGCCAGGGACTCGAAGCGGTGGGCGTCGAGCTCGACGCAGACGCAGTCGGGCTTCTCGTTCTCGATGACTCGGCGCACCAGATCGACCGAGCTGCGCGAGACATGCGCCGTGCCGACCAGGATCAGCTCCCGGTCGCCGAGCTCCAGGCGACGAACCTCAGGCGGATAATCAGCCTCCGCGCGTCCTTCGCGCTCGGGCTCCGTTGGGACAGTCAGCGGCGCTTCTCCGTCTACGAGGGTTCGTGCCCTTGCCATCGATCCAAGCTCGACGAGGCCCCGAAGGCGTCACTGAGAAAGTCCGACACCGGTGTCGGCAGACCGTGCTTGAGGAACGGTGTGAGTTTGACGATCCACGGCTCGCGCACCCAAACCCGGCGACGCTTGACCGCGTCGACGATCTTCTCCGCCACCTGGGCCGGACTGAGCATCTGGGTCGTCTTCGGCGGCTCGGCTCCTTCGAACATGCCGGTATCGATATAGGTCGGACACACGGTTGTCACGCCGACCTGGCGTTGTCCGAGATGCTTGAGCTCGGCGCGGATCGACTCGGCGAAGCCGATCGCCGCCCACTTGCTGGAGGCGTAGGTCGCACCGTTGGGCAGACCGACGTAGCCCGAGGCACTGGCGATGAACACCAGGTGGCCACGCGGCGACTGGAGGATGTCGGGCAGGAAGGCGTGAGTCATGGCGACAACACCCTCGATGTTGACCCGGTAGGTCAAACGGTGCTGCTCCAGCGGCACATCCAAGAACTCACCGCCGAACACCACGCCGGCATTGTTGATCAAGAGATCGATCGCGCCCGCATCGCGCCGCAGGGTCTCTCGAACGTCCTCGATCGCCTCGCTGTCGGTCACGTCGAGGCCATAGGCCCGGCAGCGGGCACCGCTCGCCGCCAGCTCCTCGGCGGCAGCCTCAGCCGCTTCGCCGTCCAGGTCCGTCAGCACCACTTCGGCGCCCTCGCTGGCAAACTGCTCGGCCATCGCCCGGCCGAGGCCGCGCGCGGCGCCGGTAATCAGGACTCGCTTCATCCGTAAGCTGCTCATTCCACGATCTCCGTGTCGACAGACTCTTCCCCCTCGGAGCGCGCGATGATCGCCGCACCACAGGAATCACTGAAGATGTTGACCACCGTTCGGCCCATGTCGAGCGGCCGGTCGATGGCGAACATCGCACCGACAATGGCGTCGACTTCGGGCCCCCGCAGGCCAACCGCCTCGAGCACCAGGAAGATGATCACCAGCCCGGCAGACGGCACTGCGGCAGCACCGATAGACGCCAGAAGCGCCGTCAACACGACGACCACCTGCGCCATCAGGCTGAGCTCGAACCCCAGAACCTGGGCGATGAACAGCACGCCGGCACACTCGTAGAGCGCCGTTCCGTCCATGTTGACCGTCGAGCCCATCGGCAGAACGAACGACGACACCTTGTTCGAGACCCCGACCTTCTTTTCCACCGCATTCAAGGTCACCGGCAAGGTGGCGGCGGACGAGCTGGTCGAAAACGCCATCACCATCGGCTCGATCATGTTGCGGAAGTGGATCCAGGGCCGTATACGACCGAGCAGGATCAACACCAGCGGCAGGGTCACGAATAGGTGAATGACGAGGCCGGAGGCAATGGTCAGCATATACAGCCCGAGGGCTTTGAAGCTGTCGAACCCGGTAGGACCGACCACCCGTACGATCAGCCCGAAGACACCGATCGGGGCGAATTTGATGATCCCACCGGTGAGCCGCATCATGGCGTGAAACGCGGCGTCGAAAAACCCCGTCAGAATACTGCGCTGCTGTTCCGGCAAGCCGCCGATGGTCATGCCGAGGACGATGCAGAAAAAGATGATCGCCAGCATCTTGCCGGCCGCCGCGGCAGCGATCACATTCTCTGGCACGATATCGAGCAGCAGCTCTTTAGGCGAGGTGGCGGTGGACAGCTCCGGCAGCTCGGCCGTCTCGGCACCCGCAATCGTCGCCCCCACCCCGGGCTGGATGAGATTGACCAGGAGGAGGCCGGTAAGCGCTGCCAGACCGCTGGTCAGAATGTAGTACCCCAGGGTCTTGCCGAACAGCCGCCCGACGTCCCTTCCGCCGCCAATCGAGGCAACGCCGGAGACGATCGAGGTGAGAACCAGCGGCACGATCATCATCTTGAGTAGCCGGATGAAGATCTCGCCCAGCCAACCGACTTTAGGTACCAGTTCCGGGCCACCGATCAGACCGGCGATCGTACCCGCCAGCATGGCGGCGAAGATCTGCCAATGCAGACGCTTGAACCATGGTAGATTGCTTGGGTTTTCCATAAGATGACGACGTTAAGGCATGCGGTCGGTGACTGCAAGTCGAGCCGACTCACCGAAGGCAACCCACCTCAGAAGCCAGCGCTGGCAGGCGCCGACAATCTTTGAAGGCCTCGGTTTCGGCGGCAACCACCTTCAGCGTGCAGCGCCTTCAGTGAGCAGCCGGCACAGCAGGCTGCTTCGAGGTCAAGAGCAACGGTAGACCCTAGCAACGAGGAGTCGATGAGCAATCGCCTGGATTTCACTGATGACTTCGAGCCCCAGCATTGGGAGACCCTGGAGCATGGCGACGAGCTCGAGCGCGGCGTCTTTCGCTTGCAGCAGATCGTCCGCCGTTCGCCGCGCACCGGACGCGCCGCGACTTACCAGGTGCTGCGGATTCGCGATTGGGCCAATGTCGTGGCACTGACCCCGCAAGAGGAAGTGGTCCTGGTTGCCCAGTATCGCCACGGTCTGGACAAGGTCACTCTGGAGATTCCCGGCGGCGTGCTGGAGCCCGGCGAGGACCCGGCCCATTGCGCGGCGCGCGAGCTGGCGGAAGAGACCGGCTACACCGGCGAAGAGCCGGTGCTTCTCGGCAGTGTTCACCCCAATCCGGCGATCCAGGACAACCTCTGCACGACCTGGCTGATCCAGGGCGCCGAGCTGACGGTGGAGCCCAACCCGGACGAAGGCGAGGACATCCGCGTGGTCACGGTCCCCCTGACGCAGATCCCGTCGCTGCTGCGCCAGGGCCGCATCACCCACTCGCTGGTCGTCGCCGCGTTCCACTGGCTGGAGCTGGCCGGCATGGGCTCTCTCGCCGCACCCGAGATGTTATGATCCCGTGGCTGTGATCGACTTCGACAAGATCGGCAAGTACAAAGTCACCCAGAAGCTCGGGCAGGGCAGCTTCGGCGTCGTCTACAAAGGACGTGACGCCTACCTGAAGCGCGACGTGGCGATCAAGATCTGCTCGGTCGAGGACGAGGGCTTGCGCAAGCGCTTCTTTCGCGAAGCCGAGATCTCGGGCAAGCTGGTCCACAAGAACATCGTTACGGTCTACGAGTTCGGTTTCGAGGGCCAGATCCCCTACCTCGTGCAGGAAATTCTCTCCGGCGAAGACCTGAGCCGTATCGTCAAACGGCGGGCGCCGTTGGCGCCAGTCGCCAAGCTCGACTACCTGCTGCAGGTCGCCAGCGGCCTGGGCTACGCCCATGGCGAAGGCGTCATTCACCGAGACATCAAGCCCGGCAACATCCGGGTGCTGGAAGACGACCGAGTCAAGATCATGGACTTCGGCATCGCCAAGTTGGCCAGCGCCGAGACTCAGCTGACGCAAAAAGGCGTCACCATGGGCACAGCGAGCTACTTGCCTCCGGAACAGATCCGCGGCTCGGACCTCGACCATCGAGCCGACATCTTCTCTTTCGGCGTGCTCGCCTACGAGCTCCTGACCTACGAGCGCCCGTTCCGTGGCAACACCCTGTCGGCTCTGGTCTACCAGATTCTCTACAAAGTGCCACAGGCGATGGTCGACGTCTGGCCGGAGTGCCCGGCGCCTCTCTCGCAGCTTATCGCCAAGTGCCTCGAAAAGAAGCCGGATCGACGTTTCGCCAGCTTCGCCGAGCTCGTTCCCGAGTTGGCGGCGGTGCGCCAACAGGCGATCGACGGTGCGTGGCCGGGGCTCGACATGGCACCCGCACCAGCGGTCGGTACAGCGACGGAGGTGATCCCTCGAGAGAAACCGGCCGAGCCCAGTGACGTCCTGTCGCCGACCGCGATCAGCCAGACGGCCCGCGGGGTCCTGGAAGGCAAGGTCGGAGAGTACACGATCTCGACCTCCGCCATCGCAGAGGATGTCCTGCGTCCCCCCAAGAGCAGCCAGGGTGGACGGTCGACGCAGCCGATCTCGGCCCAACCGCAGGCCGAAGCGCCAGCAACCGCCAGCGGTAGGCCCGCTGCGGACGCCTCAGCGACCACCGGGACCGTGCCGACGGCACGTCTCCCAACCGCCGAGCCGCCTGCGCCTGGCGAGTCCGCATTGAAAACCCAGATCATGCCTGCCATGACCGAACCCGGCGACGAGACCGGCAGCGACCTGACATTGAGCGCGCAAGAGATCAGCAAGCTGGTCGCCCAGGGGAACCTGAACGAAGCCAAAGAGCAGCTGGAAGCGACGATCAACCGACTCGACGCAACCCGGGTGGACGAGCCAGCCCCCTCGTCGGAAGGCGAACCAGCTCCCCCGTCAGCCGCGACAGCAGCAGCCACGACAGCAGCAGCCACGAAGACGGCGACGCCGACATCGGCCGCCGCGGCGAGCGTGCCTGCCGAAGCCGCCGTGTCAGGCCTCCCCCGCCCTGAGACACCGGCGCCCAATGCGACCGCCGACCGCACGCCGGCGCCGATACAGCCGCCAGCAGCGACGCCCCCAGCGGCTCCGCCAGCCACCTCGCCGACCCATCCGACGACCGATCCTTCCGCTATCGCCGGCAGCGACACCTATCGGACGGTCATCGGGCTCCCCATGGCGCGCTTCCGATGGGTTGGCTTGGCAGCCGGCCTGGTGCTGGCGCTCGGTCTGGTTTGGTGGCTCACCCGTGGCGGCGAACCGCCGCCCGAGCCGACCGTCGAAGTGACACCCGAACCGGAACCCGCCCCGGTGGCGGCAGTCGCCCAGCCTCGCCTGGGAGGGGTCACCGTCGACGCCATGCCCTGGGCAGAGATCACCGAAGTCACCGACGGCGAGGGCTACCTGCAAGAGCTGCCCGAACCAGCTTCCACCCCGCTCTATCTCGAGCTGCCTCCCGGGCTGTACAAGATTCAACTGAAGCGGCCGGACGACGAGACCCTACAAACGTGCGATGTCGAGGTCACACTGGACACCCTCGCCACCTGCGTTCCCGCGTTCGACGAGCCGAGTGTCACCGATTACTTCAAGGAGAGCGGTTGGTGGCGATGAAGAGGATTCTCTGGACCCTAGTTCTGCTCGGGCTCGTGGCACCCATCGCCTGGGCGGATTCGAAGGAGGCTCTGCGCTTGGGCGTCGAAGCCCTCGAGAGCAGTCGGTGGGCCGACGCCGAGAGATTCTTTCGCGCCGCTATGGCCGAACGCTCCCAGGAGCGGGTCAATCGTCTGCTCAAGATCAACTATCTGCCGCACTACTACCTCGGCATCGCGCTCGCCGAGCAAGGCCGTTGCCGGTCGGCGCTCGATGCTTGGAACGAGTCTGAACGCCAGGGGCAGGTCCGCAAGTCCAGGCTGACCGGCGATCTCGACCAGCGGATCGAGGGTTGCCAGAGCCACTTGCAGCAAGTGGCGCGCGCGGCAGAAGAAGTCGAAGACCTGCTCGAGACCGTCGCCGCCTCGGCCGACTCTCTCGCTGCCCTGGGCAAAACCTCCGAGCTCGCCAATCAATGGAACCAGGGCGAGCCCTCCTTCGCTGCGCGGCAAGGCGAGGCGCAAGCCCGTCTCAGTGAAGCCAAGAAGCTCTTGGGGCAAGGACGAGATAAAGACGATCTGGATCTCCTCGACGCCTCCAAGACCCAGGCCCGTCAGGCGATGACGGAGCTCGAATCGACCATTACCGCAGCTCGGCAGAGTCTCGGCGACCTGAACGCCGCCACCGACGCCGCTCGCGAACAGCTCGAGCAGGCGGCAGAGAGCGCCCGACGCGTGCTGCGGTCGATCCGCGATCTGGCTCCGTTTCCGAAGGGCCTTACCGCGCGAGTCGCCGCTGTCGAGAGCCAACTGGGCAAGATCACCGAGAATCTGCCGACGGCAGGTGCCAATCGCCTCGACACGCTGCGGGACGAGTTGACCGTCTCGCTGGCCGCTCTGCGGCGTGCGGCGCGCCGCCCGCCGGAGACCCTGACCCGAGCCGCAGAAGCGTACTTCAATGGCGCCTACGACAGCGTTCTCGAGCTCACGGAAGAGGTCGCCTACGCGCGGGATTCCCGCGCCCGGTCGCATCGCTGCCTGTTGCGATCTGGCGCCCGCTACGCCCTATGGGTCTTGGGAGGGGAACAGGACGAGCCCCTGCTGGAGCTAGCCGGTGAGGAGATTCGAAGCTGTCTCGAGATCGACCCACCCCTACCGCCGAACCCCAAGTTCTACCCCCCACGCTTCGTCGAGTTTCACGCTGCTACCTTGGAGGCGATCGCACGAGCCGCGGAGGAAGCCCTGGCAGAAGAAGCCCTGGCAGAAGAAGCCCTAGCGGACGACGCGGTGGCTGACGAGCCTGAGCCAGGCGCCCCGGCAGCGTCCGCCGAGCCGGCCCAGGCCGGCGACGGCGGCTGATTGCCGAGCTCGACGGGTAAGACGAACCGCCACTTCCTTCGCGTCATGGGTAGCAACCCTCGTTCTCGACCCGTTCGCCCGCACCGTCGCAAGCGACCTGGGCTCTGGCGCTGGCTCGGGCTCGGTGCTCTCGGCTTGACGGTCGGCGCCCTGGTGCGTGGGGAGCGCCGCAGCCGGGGCCGATCAAGCGCCAGTCCCGCCCCCGCACCTCAACCGGTCGATCAAAGCACCCGTTTCGAGCTGCCGGCTGATATCGAGACCCTGCACATCGCCACACCCGACGAAGCCCTGCGGGTCTACCAACGCCATCCCGAGGGCTCGGTGCCGCTCATCTTTCTCCACGAGCTCGGCGGTGCCGCCGAGCAATGGGCTGCCCAACTCGCGGCTGTCGGCCCGAAGATTCGCGCCATCGCCTACGACATGCGGGGCCACGGCGGATCGCGGGGCGACCTAGAAGGGTCGCAAAGCGACCCAGAAGGGATCCAGGCGGACGATCGGGCTCGGTATTCGCTCGATGCCGGCATACTCGACCTCGCCCGAGTGGTCGATGGCCTCGACCTGGACCCACCGGTGCTCGTCGGCCATGGCTTCGGTGCCTCGATTGCGGCGGAATATGCTGCAGGCCATCCGCAGCAGGTCGCAGGAATCCTCCTGGTGGATCCGGCCGGCGACCAGAGTCGCGTTCCTGCGGCTCAACGCAGCGCGCTACTCGACCAACTACGGCGAGATCCGGGCGAGGAGACGGCCTGGCAATTCAGGCAGCTCCTCACCGCCGCTCGGACCGGGGTCGCTGAGCGGATTCTGCATCATCTGGCCGAAGCCTCCTCCGAAGCCCTCTTGGAGGGCTTCGAGAGTGCCGTGGCCTACAACCCGGTTCCGACGCTGCGCCGCTACCCCGGCCCGACTCGTTGCCTCGTCAGCGACCTCAACACTCTGCCTTATAGCTTGCCTCGCCTGATGCCGGAGCTTCCCAGCCAGGCGATTCCCGGTACGAGTCACTGGCTGATGATGGACCAGCCGGACACACTCTGGGAGATCCTGGTCGACTTTCTCGAAGAGATTTACCCTACCCCTTCGACTCTTTCCGATGGCACCGCCGCCCCACCATTCCCATGAGCTTCTAGCATATAGTTGAGTCCCAATAACCCAAGTGCCTAAGTCCAGCAGTTTCAGGTGCTTGACTCCGCTGGAGTTTTGAGTAAAATGCCCCCATTCCGCCAGCGGTTAGTTCAGTCGGATTGCGGAATCCACAAAACTTGTCGCCACCAACGGTCAGTACCGCCAGGTCGTCGTACAGTCAGTTTGGATTCTTCGGTCCCTGTTGAGTGTGTCCAAGG
Organism: Acidobacteriota bacterium; assembly: GCA_039029035.1. GTDB lineage: Bacteria > Acidobacteriota > Thermoanaerobaculia > Multivoradales > J023 > JAAELT01. Next base: position 12,655 of record JBCCGX010000145.1, read on the forward strand.
GGAAGGATGATCGGCAACGGGTAGATCATCGAGAACGGTACGAGACCGACAACGATAAGAACATCCCCACCGGCAGCCTTCGTCCACAGCGCCCCTTCTCTATCGACATCGGACCACTTCAGCGCCCTTGAAACAACACACCATCATCTTCGTTCCCCATGCGCGGGCAAAGTTCCGTAAATGGCGGCTCTCGACCCTCCAGGTTAGCCTTATCGCGGGCACCCTGGCTTTCTTCACCATCGGCGGCATCCTGGCGGCTGGCGCTTACTTCAACACCAGCTTCGACCGTAGCCAACTCGAGCAGGTTCGAGCCGAGAACAACGCCCTACGGTCGGTCAACCAGGGCTTCGAGAGCAGCATTCGGGATCTCGAAGAACA
>JBCCGX010000146.1:0-13015 GCA_039029035.1 Acidobacteriota bacterium
CAGCACCACTCTCTTCCGCCCCCCCCCCCCGGGTGGTTTTTTTTTTGGGTGGGGGGCACTCAGGCCGTCGTGTGATATCCCCCGCAGAACCCTCACCCCGGCCCTCTCCCTTTAAGGGAGAGGGAGCCCCCTCCCGCCCGAGAACCGAGCGATCTCATTCAGCCTGGGCTCGCAGCACCGCCTCGACATACTCTGACGTCACGAAGCGGCTGTAATCCGCCGCCAGCGCCGGAATCTTCTTCTGCTCCATCAAGAACTTGGCGGTATCACGCAGCGCCTTGGCGGCACCGCTCGCCTGGCCGCCACCGAGCCAGGTGCCGGACGCCTGCTCGGCCAGAGTGGGAAAATGGTACAGACCCAGGACCCGCGGCACGTCCTCCACCTTGCCGCCGACCAGGCCGACGATCGCCTTCACCGGCGCTGAGTCCGGCGTCCAGGCCGCGGTGTTGCGACGGTAGTCATCGTCAGCCGCCGCGATGGTCTCCACGAAAGCGCGCATGAACGCGGTTTCGGATTCGGCGAACGGGCGCCGGACGGCGAGGCCATCAAAAGTCGCGCGCCCCAACCGACTGAGCTCGCCGGACGTGATCAGCACCTTGCCCGTTTGCTGGATACGGCCGAGGGCCGGATCCCAGACGAAAGCCGCATCGATCTGCCGGCGCAGCCAGGCGGCGGCGATCTGGTTGGGCTGCAGATTGAGGATCTCGACCGTGGCGGGATCGATCCCGTGGTGCTCGAGGGCAAAGAGAGCGTGGTAGTGGGTGGTCGAGGCAAAGGGCACGCCGAGCTTCTTGCCCGCCAGATCGGCGAAGCTCTCGATACCAGCACCGTCGCGAACCACCAGGGCCTCGGCCGAACCGATATCTTCCATCACCCAGAACAGCTGGGCATCGATCCCGCGACTGAAAGCCGCGGCGATACCGCTCGATCCCGACAGTCCGATATCGACATCCCCCGAGGCCATGGCGGCGAACATCTTCGAGCCCGAGTCGAACTTGCGCCAGCGGATCTCGCGCCCCGTGGCCTTCTCGAAGGCCTGGTTGGCGATCGCCACCTTCCACGGGTTGTAGATCAGCTGGTAGCCGATCGTGACCGTCTCCGAGGCGAGCGCCGGGACGGCCGACGACAGGACGGCGGCCGACACCAGACCAAGCACAAAGCGAGATGCTGCGGATCGCATCATCAATCGCCGACCGACCAGGCCGAGGTGTTCCCCGACTCGAAGCCATCAGTGAAGATCGGCGCGTCGCCGACCACGATCTCCAGCGGCTCGGCGCCCCAGAAGACCTGGCCACGAACCGTGTTGACCTCGGTCGGCTCGGTGGCATTCTCGAACAGTAGGCCGTCCTCAGTCCGCGCGCGCACCATCCAACTCTGCGGCGCCGTGCCCGGCGGGGTGGGATTACCCTGATCGAGCAAGGTCGAATCGACCCGCGCCACCGGGGTCAGGTAATGGGTGCCCTCGGTCGCAAAGGAGACTTCGGCGGTGAACGTCTGCGGGGTGTCGAAGCACGGTGTGCCGGTGGTCTGGGACTGGCTGGCGGTCTGAGCCGTGAAGTTGACCCGCGGATCCGGATCGGTGCCGGAGCGTACGCGGGTCTCGTCGACCTCGAAGCAGCCGCGCACTTGCCACTCGACGGTGACCGGCTCACCGATCTCGACCTCGGTGGGCACTGCGCCGCGGTTGGTCCATTCGACGAACGGCTCGACGATATCGATCGCGGCGAGCGCCACTCGGACGTTCTTCGGTACGTAGCCGTCTTCGGCCCCGCCGGGAGTCAGCAGGTCGGCGTCGCCGCCGAGGGTCGACTGCGGCGGCCGCTTTTGATTGGAGATCTCGATCGTGTAGCTGATCGCCCGCCAGCCATCGGTGGGCCAGGCCGGATCGGCATTGGCCACATCCCAGCTGGAGGCATAGCCGGTGTCGTCGAGCGGTCCGTTCACCGCCCCGAGGAGATCGTTGGACGTGCCGACCGGAGACAGGCCGTTGAAGGGGCCGCCGTACTCGCGCATGCGCAACCCCAGGCGATCGGCACCGCCCTCGTCCGGACTCTCGGTGTTGGCGGTATGCAGGGGCGTACCCCAGGGATAGATGATGATCTCGATGCCACCGTGCAGATCGAGCAGCACACGGAAGAGGTGGCGCCGCGACAGCTCGTGGATGGCCCGCGCACCGACCGTCGAGAGGCTGACTTCGTCGCTGCAGAAGCCGCCACTACAACGGTCATAGAGATGATCCCGATTCATGTCCTCGTTGCCGGGCTCGGTGCCCGGGCTGCTGCGCACCCCATTGTTGAAGCCCCAGGGGTTGACCATCGGCATCATGTAGATCTCGCGCCGGTCGACCAGGGCGGTGAGCCAGGGATCGGTGCCGTAACTCTCGAGCAACAACCGCGCGGTCTCCAGGCAAACTTCCAGGCCGACCACTTCGTCACCATGCTGGACACCCACCAGGAGTAGCTCCGGTTTGTCCAAGCCCGTCGCTTCGTTGGTGATGCGCAGGATGTGATGCTCGAGCTCGGTGCCGCCATCGAGGTCCGGCGGCAGGCCGTAGGCCGACTGGGCAGTGAAGTGCTCCACCAGCCCGGGATAGGTGGCGGCAAAGCCTTCGAGCTCGGCGACCATGCTGTCGTAGTCGTTGTAGGTGAAGGGGGTCGCCAGAGCGGGCTGCGCGCCCAGACCCATGATCAGGGCCAACAACGGGAGAAACGTCTTCGTTTTCATTCCAGCACCCATCCCCGGATGGTGACCGTCAGTTGATCGATGATCCCAGTGGCGGGATCGAAGCGCCCGTAAAGATGAACGTAGCGATGCACGATGTCATAGCGCGCCGGCAAGCGTGGGCCGCGCAGCTCGAGAGTCCAGCGCCGGGCGGACTCGTCGTAGCCCATCACCTGCCCCGCCAGCTCGCCAGGCTCGGCGGGCAGCTGCCAGCCCTGCGTCGCCTCCAGCTGGTAACGCGACAAACCTTCCCAATCGAGCTGCTGCAGCTGCGGCCACAGACTCCGCACCTGGCGGCGAAAGATCTCGAGGCCGCGCAGAGCCTCGGAGCTCTCTTGCAGCGCAGCCCGCTGGCTCCGCGATTGCACATAAACGTCTTGCGGCTCTTCCATCTCCGGCACCAGCGCGAAGTCGGCGCTCGGATCGGCCAGCAGCTGGCCAGTTCCGGCCAGGCTAAGAAAAACGCCGACGAGACAAACCCTCGTCAGCTTCCGGCTGAGCAACACCATCGACATCTCCTGGATCTGAGTAATTGTTTGGCGGGGGGTGGCGCGGCGACGCCGCAATGATTCTAGCAGGCCACGGCCCTCGGCGGAGGGACGCACGACGTGCGCCACACCGATCCGACCCAGCGCGCACAGGCCGCCTGCCCTGACAGACCGTACGCCCTTACAGTACGGAGCCTCTCTCCGAGCGGACTTCAGAAGACCGCATCCAGCGCCGCTGTCTCGCCGGCTTGGATCGCCACACTGTGGGCGATGACCGAAGGCAAGGCTCGGAAACAGAAGTGGATCGCCGACTGGATCTTGTTGTGGAAATACGCTGCCTCGGCGTTATCCGCGTAGAGCTGCCGGCAGGCCGCGGCGTCTCCGGAGTCAATCCCCTTCTCGGCCAGTAAGGCTGCCAAGCGGGGGCGCGCCAGGTTGGCCTGATCCAGCAACAGGTGGGCACCGAAAAGCGTACCGAACATCTCGGCCAGGGGCACCGCGTTGAGCACGGTCAGCAGGCGGCCGTCGTCGCGACTGGGCAATTGCTGGAGCAACTCGCCGAATCGGCCCAGCGCTTTGCCCAATTGGCCGGCAGCCGAGCCCAGGTCGGCATCCTGCGCCAGGTTGCCGACTGTGCCCTGCATCTCGCCCATCAGCTCGCGCACCGCCGCACCGCCGTGAGCCGGCAGCTTGCGAGCGACGAAATCGAGCGCCTGGATGCCGTTGGTGCCCTCGTAGATCGAGGCGATCTTGGCATCGCGCAAGTATTGCTCGGCCGGATAATCCTTGGTGTAGCCGTAGCCGCCGAAGACCTGCAGGCACCACTCGGTGACTCGGAAGCTCCAGTCCGAAGACCACGCCTTGCACACCGGCGTCAACAGATCGACCAACGACTGGAAGCGCTGGCGCTCGTCCCCTTCGCTGACCCGCGTCTTGTCGATGTAGTACGACGTGCGCAACAGGATCGCCCGCATCGCCTGGACGTAGGCCGAAGAGGTCAGCAGCATGCGGCGCACGTCCGGGTGCTCGACGATCGCCACCTGGTTCCTGCTGGCGCCGGACCAATGGCGCATCTGCAGACGCTCCTTGGCGTACTTGAGCGCCGCCTGGTGCGCTGCACCTGCCACCGCCGCGGCCTGGATGCCGACCTCGATTCGCGCCTCGTTCATCATCTGGAACATCAGCCGCATGCCCTCGCCTTCCTGACCGAGAAGGAAGCCCTGGCAAGCATCGTTCTGGCCGAAGACCATCGAGCAGGTCGGCGAAGCGTGGATACCCAGCTTGTGCTCGACGCTGGCGCAGGCGACGTCGTTGGCCTCGCCGAGACGGCCGTCGTCGCCGATACGGAACTTGGGCACGACGAAGAGAGACAACCCACGGGTTCCGGGCGGGGCGTCCGGCGTCCGAGCGAGCACCGCGTGGATAATGTTGTCGGTCAGATCGTGCTCACCGTAGGTGATGAAGATCTTCTCGCCCCGTATCAGATAGCTGCCGTCGGCCTGCTGGACCGCCTGGCTGGTGCTGGCACCGACATCCGAGCCGGCTTGCGGCTCGGTCAGGCACATCGTGCCACCCCACTGCCCCGAGATCATCTTCTCGCAGATCTGCTCGCGCAGCTCCGGTGTGCCGAACGCTTCCACCAGGTGCGAGGTGCCGCTCGTCAGCAGGCTCAACAGGGACAGCGACAGGTTGGCGCCGGAAAACAGCTCGTTGATCACCGTACCTACCGAGTGCGGCAGGCCGAGGCCGCCGAGCTCGGGATTGGCCGACGCGCCCAGCCAGCCGCCGTCGCGCAGGGTCTTGAAGGCAGCGTGGAACGACGGCGGCACGGTGACCTCTCCGGCCTTCCACTGGGCACCGATGCGGTCACCTTCCTCGTTGATCGGTCCGAGCGTCTCGCGGGCGATCTCGGCCGCCTGGTCGACGACCATGCCGAGGTTCTCCATGTCCCAGTCTCTGAAACGCTCGGCACCGAGCAGCTCTTCTGTCGGCAGCCACTCGAGCAGCTGAAACTTGAGATCTTGTAGATCGACCTGATACTCCATCGCTCGCCTCCTGTCGGTTGAAGGCCGAATCTAGCACGCCTCGCCCAACTTCAGGCGCGCGCGCTGTGGCCGACCGGCTCTCCGATCAATCCCAGGCCGTGGTATCGCCCGACTCGAAGCCGTCGGAGAAAATCGGGCCGCGTGGACGGACCCGAATATCGAGATCGGGGATCACGAACGCGGGATCGATGCGGCAAGGCCCGGCCGCGGTGCCAGCGTTCTCCAGATCGACGCAGGTCGCCTGGATCGAGGTCGCGGTGGGCTGCGGCGCGCCGCTGACCCACTCGCGCAACGACTCCCAGGCGGCCAAGAGCTCGGCTTCGTTGAAGCCGCAGTGGCTCGGCGTGTCCTCCACCGCCACCGCGACGGTCAAGTTCTCGGGTGCCACCACCGAGGCGTACTCGCTCTCGTTCTCGACGATCACCAAGCCGTCCTTGTCGGTGTGGATCGACACGATCTTGGCGTCGCCCACCTCACCCGAGGGGGTGAAGTGATCCCGCAACCGACCGCGCGCTGCCAAAGCCGAGCTGACCCTCTCGATACCGGCGTTGACCGCCGGATCCCCATAGTCGACTTCGGCATTCTCCATCGCCATGGTGCCGTCGAGCTTCTCTGGGTCATAGACCAGGTCGTGCAGGGCAAAGGTGGCGAAGACCATGTCGGTGAGAATGAAATTCTCGGGCAGGCCGGTGAGCTCGAGCAACTGGGCCAACCGGGCTTCCTGGCCAGAGGTTGGGAACGGCGTCAACAGACCGAAACAGGCTTCGACCGCCAGGCCGAGGTCGATCTCGTCGAAATTCGGGTCGAGGGGAAAGGGCAGACCGCCGGCGCCGCCGGGAACGCTGGCGAAGGGCACCCCGTCGCAGATGTGGTCGTAGAGCAACCGCAGATCGAGCGCTCCATCCCACAGCCGGCTACCGGCCATGGCACCGCAGAAGGGCAGTGCTCCGACCACCTGTCCCAGGTTGCCCTGCTCCAAGGCCTGCGCCGTGACGATGCCGCCGAGGGACGCGCCGTTGAGCAAGATCTGATCCGGCACACCGAACTCGAGCTCGAAGACGTTGACCAGCTCGCGTAGATCGCGGATCGTCAAGAACAGTGCCCAGCCGGGCAGACTGTAGCTCGACGCCGCCACCGCGTAGCCCTGCGCCAGCTGCACCTCCGCCAAAGGGCCGAGATCGGTCACCGGGCCGATCGGATCCAGATCGAAGCCGTGGTTCCAGATCACCAGACCGTCGGCCGGGCCCCAGCCGTCGGGCACCTCGATGCGGTAGAAGGCGCCGCCCGGCGTCTGGCCGGTCGAGACGGTCTGTGCCGAAGCGGCGGTCACCGCGGCGGCCAGCAGCAAGGCGGTGGTGACGCTGCGGATCCAAACGGAGGTCGGGTGTGGCGGCCGTCGGTGCATCGGTACTCTCCTGTCCCTGGGGCGATCGTCGCGCGGCGAAGTGAGGCTTGATCCTGTCATAGGCAAAGCCATCGACAAAAATAAGTTCTTGACTCCTGGGGACAGACGCTAGTAGTCTGCTATTGTTCGAATTCTCCTTCGGGACACCCGACGAGAACGACACGCAAAAAGATCGCTAGACATGATCGCCAGAACTTCCCGCACCCCCACGACTCTTCTGAGTTGCTCTCTACAGAGCCGTTCCTTGCAGAACGGTCCGGCGCAGCCTTGTTGTTGCGTCTGTATCTGTATGTAGCGGGTGTGGCTTCCGCGATCCTGAAGATCTGATCTCGACGAGCTACCCCCGCGCACCCCAGCTGGCGCCGGTCTCTGGACTGCGCGGCGAAGCCTAGCGCTCGCTGCCAGCCCGGCGCCTCGATCGTTCGGGAGCGTTGATACGCGTCTGCGTTCGAAAAACCTTTTCGACGCCAACGATCGAGGTGTATCTCGAGGACCGACTCGGCAACGGCGGTCGTTAGGTCACCCTCTGATTCGAAAGGTTTTCATACCCTGGCCGACACCTCAGTCCGACAACTCGATGGAGACAGCACGAGGTCCCGAACATGGCTCTGACGACATCAATCAAAACCTTGCCCCAAGCGACCGGCGCCGGCACCGCGGCGAGTAGCGCCCTGGCACGGCTCGAAACCCCGGCCGAAGAAGGAGCGCTGGACGAATCCGAAGTCGACTCGTGGCAGTCGTCGCTGGCCGAGGCGACGGCCGAAGACATTCTGCACTGGGCACTCGACCGTTGGCCGCGGCGCGTCGCTCTGTGCACCGCCTTCCAGGCCGAAGGCTCAGTTCTGCTCGACATGGCCTGGCGCATCGACCGCAATCTGAGGGTGATCACCCTAGACACCGGCCGCCTGCCGCAAGAGACGCACAACCTGATCGAGCGCGTCCGCTGGCGCTACGGCATCAAGGTCGAGGTCCATACCCCGAGCAACCGTGCCGTCGAGGCGATGGTGTCGGCCCAGGGCCCCAACCTCTTCTTTCATTCCCTGGAAGGCCGCCGCACTTGCTGCGAGGTCCGCAAGGTCGAACCGTTGCGCCGCGCGCTCGCCGGCTTCGATGCCTGGATTACCGGCCTGCGGCGTGATCAGGCGCCGAGCCGTGCCGGCATCCGAAGGATCGAGCTCGATACGGTGCACGGCGGCATCACCAAGCTCAACCCCTTGGCCGATTGGACCCACGAACAGGTTTGGGCCGCCATCGAAGAGCGCGACCTCCCCTACCATCCTCTCTATGACCAGGGTTACACCTCGATCGGCTGTGCTCCGTGCACCCGGCCGGCAGAAGAGGGCGAGGATTCGCGCGCCGGCCGCTGGTGGTGGGAAGTCGGCACGGCTAAAGAATGCGGCTTGCACTTCGGCTCGCAAGGCGCCAATCCCCTGGCCACCGACGGCGCCGATCGGCCAGCCAGGGAGAACCGGCCATGAGCTCGTTCTATCCGGTTTACCTCGATCTGCGAGGGCGCCTCTGCGTCGTCATCGGCGGCGGCGCTGTGGCCGAGGAGAAGGTGGAAGGTCTCTTGGCGGCCGGCGCAAGAGTACGGCTTATCGCGCCCCAGCCGAACGAGGCCCTGCAGCGCCTGGCCGATCGCGGCGCGATCGACTGGCGTGCGCGACCCTACCGCGAGGGTGATCTCGCAGGCGCCTTCCTCGCCCTGGCCGAGCGCCTCGGTGCACCGACCCATCGAGCCCTCCGAGACGAGGCCGAGCACCGCAACGTGCCGCTCAACGTGCAGGACGAGATCGACTACTGCTCATTCTACGCCGCGGCACTCTTCCGCCGCGGCGATCTCACCCTCGCCATCTCGACCGCGGGCAAGGCGCCGGCTCTTGCGGCGCGGCTACGGCAGCGTTTCGAGAACATGTTCGGCGAGCACTACGCCCACTTCCTCGATCTCGCCGGCCGCCTGCGCCAACCCCTCAAGGAGCGCTTCCCTGACTTCGCCACCCGTCGCGACCTCTGGTACCGCCTGGTCGACTCGGACGTGCTGGAGCTGCTCGAGCAGGGCGACGAAGCGGGCGCCATCGAGCGCATGGCCGGCATTATGGGGGTGCGCCCGACCGGCACCGAGCACACCGCGCCTCAAAGTACGGTGCCCGACAGTACGGCGCCCGAGAGCACCTCCGCCGAGAGCCACACAAACCGGAACCTGGTGGAGGCGGCGTGATGTCCGGAGTCACAGCGAACGTCGACCCCAGCTCTAGCCACCCCGGAACGGTCTACCTCGTCGGTGCCGGTCCGGGTGACCCCGACCTGATCACCGTCCGTGGGCTACGTTGCCTGCAGCAGGCCGAGGTGCTGCTCTACGACCGACTGCTGCACCCGGCACTGCTCGACGAGGCGCCGAGGGCGCGCAAGATCTTCGTCGGCAAGGCACCGGGCCGTCCCGGCATCGGCCAGGCGGCGATCCACCGCCTGCTCATCGAGCACGCTCGCAAGGGGTACCGTGTCGTTCGTCTCAAGGGCGGCGATCCGTTCATTTTCGGCCGCGGTGGCGAGGAGGCCGAGGCGCTGCATGCCGCCGGCATTCCGTGGGAGGTGGTACCGGCCGTCTCCAGCGCTTGCGGCGTCCCGGCGCGGGCCGGTATCCCCCTGACCCACCGCGAGCTAGCGCGCAGCTTTGCCGTCGTCACCGCGCACCGCACCGACGGCAGCGATCTCGACTGGTCGGCTCTGGCCGGCATCGACACACTGGTAGTCCTGATGGGCGTCGCCGCCTTGCCCACTGTCGCCCGCCAACTGATCCGCCACGGTCGCGATCCGCGCACCCCGGCGGCGATCATCGCCCGCGGCACCCTGCCCGACGAGCGCCGGGTCTCAGGCACCCTGGCCGATCTCCCGATGCTCGCTGCCGAGGCGTTGATCCGCTCACCCGCCACCATCGTCATCGGCCAGGTGGTGGCACTGCGCGACGAGCTGGTGGGCTCGGCCACGACCCTCTCGGACACCCCTGTTCATTTACACCCCGGCAATCTCACCCCTGCTCCCCGGCCCACCGGGCGGCAGACCAGCGAAGGAGTCTGATCGATGTCTGCCATCCCCCACGAAGCCAAGACCTGGAAGGACGCGCTGCGCGGCCAGCTGCCGGCCTCGATCGAAGAAGAGATCGAGACCTACGAAACCCAGATGGAGCTCAAACGGCGCGGCAAGATCGACGACAAGGTCTTCGCCGAGTCCCGCTTGCGGCGCGGCGCCTACGGCCAGCGTTACGACAACGGCCGGCGCCAGGACGGCACGACCACCCGCACCCTCGACTACCCCTCGGGCGATCTCACCAAGGGCCCCAACACGATGTGGGACGCCCCGGGGATGCACCGCATCAAGATCCCCTTCGGTGAGGTCACCGCCGCCCAGATGGAGGCCCTCGCCGAGCTCGCCGAAGAGTACGCCGACGGCATCTGCCACGTCACCACGCGGCAGGATTTCCAGCTCCACTTCGTCCACATCGACGACACCCCGGACCTGATGCGTCGCCTGGCGGCCGTTGGCATCACCACCCGCGAGGCCTGCGGCAACGTAGTGCGCAACATCACCGGCTGCCCGCTCGCCGGCATCTGTCGCGACGAGGCCTTCGACGTCACCCCCTATGCCAAGGCGCTCACCACCTTCCTCCTCGGCCACCCCGACGCTCAGGACTTCGGCCGCAAGTTCAAGATCTCCTTCTCCGGCTGTTCGCAGAATCCATGCGGCCTGGCGCGGATGCACGACATCGGTCTGGTGGCCAAGCGCCAAGTGGTGGACGGCGAGGCGCAGAACGGATTCGCCATGTTCGTCGGCGGAGGTCTCGGAGCCGTACCGCACGAGGCCAAGGTCTTCGCCGACTTCCTGCCGGCCGAGGAGCTCTTGCCGATGACCCAGGCGATCTGCCGCGTCTTCGCTCGCCTGGGGGAGAAGCGCAATCGCGCCCGGGCACGGATCAAGTTCCTCGTCGCCAAGCTCGGGCTGGAGGAATTCCGCCGCCTGGCGCTCGCAGAGCGCGCGTTGCTACCCGAGGACCCACGCTGGACCGACTACCTGCCCGAGGCGAGCCAGTCCTCCGAGGCCGGGGCCTTCGACAGCACCGATCCGGATCTCGTCAGCGGCCCCTTCGCCGAAGCCTACGAAGACTGGCGGCGCCAACAAGACGGCCCGGTGCAGGAAGCAGCGCCGATCCCTGAAGGCCCCTACCCCCTGGGCTTCGAGGCTTGGGCAGCGACCAGCGTCCAGCCGCAGCGCCAGAATGGCTACTACACCGTGGTTCTCAACCTGCCCTTGGGCGACCTCACCGCACCGCAGATGCGCCGCCTGGCTAACCTGGCTCGGCGCTACACCGACGGCAACGCCCGCACCACGGTGGAGCAGAACATGCTGCTGCGCTGGATCTCGGGCGCCGACGTGGTCGATCTCTACCGCGCCCTGGCCGAAGTCGAGTTGGCACGGCCCGGGGCCGGCACCCTGATCGACGTCACCTCCTGCCCCGGGACCGACACTTGCAAGCTCGGTATCTCGTCGTCGCGTGGCCTGGCCAGCGAGCTCGGCCGGCGCCTGGCCGAGCAGGCTTATCAGCTCGACGAAGCGGTGCAGAACCTGCGCGTCAAGGTCTCGGGCTGCTTCAACTCCTGCGGCCAGCACCACGTGGCCGACATCGGCTTCTACGGCGTCAGCCGCAAGGCCGGCCAGCACACCGTGCCCCACTTCCAGGTCGTCCTCGGTGGCCAGTGGTCCGAAAACGCTGGCGCCTACGGCCTGCCGATGATCGCCATCCCGTCGAAGAACGTGCCTGCGGCACTGACCCGCATCACCAACTTCTACGTCGAAGGGCGCGAGCGCGGCGAGAGCTTTCAGGACTTCATCCGCCGCAGCGGCAAGGTCGAGATCAAGAAGCGCCTGCTCGACCTGGCCAAGATACCGGCCTACGGCGAGGCGCCTGAGTTCTACTCCGATTGGGGCGATGCCCGCGAGTACACGATCAAGGATCTCGGCGTCGGCGAGTGCGCCGGTGAGGTCGTCTCGCTGGTCGACTTCGGTCTCGCCGCTTCGGAGAGCACCGCCTTCGAAGCCCAAGTGTCACTCGAGGCCGGACAGCTCGACGAAGCCGTGGCCAAAGCCTTCGACGCCATGCTCCGCGCCGCCCAGGCGATCACCCGAATCGAGGTCCCCGAACTCACCGACGAGCCGGAGGAGGTCATCCGTCAGTTCAAGATCCACTTCCACGACACCGAGAAGTTCCACGATCCCTTCGCTGGCGCCAAATTCGCCAACTACCTCTTCCGCGCGCATGCCGACCGTGACGAATCTCTGGCGGCAGACACCGCACGACAGCGCATCGAGGAAGCGCAGTTGTTCATCGAAGCCGCCCACGCTTGCCACACCCGCCTGGCCCAGGCCACGTCTTGAGGGTGCTTTGCCGAGTCTTCACTCACCGTTGTCGCATCGCGCGCTAACTTGTCTGACCTAGGAGAACTCCATGGACGCCTATCGCCTCAACCTCAAGCTCTATTTCAGCCCCGACATCCGGCTCGACCGCGAACAGATCATCCCGATCTTCCATCGCTGGATCCGCGACAACCGGCTCGACGAGATGCTGATCGACGTCGCCGACTACTCCCTGGTGCCGAGCGGGCCCGGCGTGATGCTCATTGCCCACGAGGCACACTACAGCCTCGACGCGACCGATGGTGAGCTCGGGCTACTCTATGCCCGCAAGCGACCGCAGGCCGGGTCGTTCGGCGAGCGACTGCGCGACGCCTGGCAAAGGCTTCTCACCGCCGGCCAGCAACTGGAGCAGGAGGCCGGTCTGGTGATCCCCACCGACCGCCTCGACCTGCGCATCCAGGATCGGCTGCTGGCACCCAACAACGACGCGACCGCCGCCGCCGTCGAGCCCGAGCTGCGCCGCCTGGTGAGCGAGTACTACGGCGATGTCGACCTCGATCTGACGCCCGAAGCGGACGCCCGTGCAGGCTTCGGCCTGCAGGCCCAGACACCGGTCAGCCCACGCATCGCCGCTCTGCTGGCCGCCGGACCGATCAGCGAAACCGCTACGCGACCCGCCGCGACCACCTGGCAGCCCGGCGAGCTGGCCGGGCGGCAGGTCTTCGGCCGGCCGCAGAAAGCTGGAGCGGGCGCGGCAGACGCGGCGCACTGAGAGCCAGATCCGATCCAGCTGGGGTTGCCAACCCGTGGCGCCCGTGGATGGAATCGAGCCTCACACCAGGAGGTTCCTGCGCTACGATTCGCCCCATGGCCCTCCTCAGTCTGCGCGATGTCCACCTCAGCTACGGTGATCCGCCCCTCCTCGACGATGTGACCCTGCACGTCGAGGC
>JBCCGX010000147.1:0-12946 GCA_039029035.1 Acidobacteriota bacterium
ACCGTCCCGACGCCTCCGATCAGGTACAGCACGGCGATCCTCGAGGCGGTGAAGCCGAGCTCGGCTTCGAGCCAGGTCGGCAGAAAGAGCATGAAAGTGGCGATGCCGAAGAAGACTGCGACGTAGGTCGCGGTGGCGGCGAAGGTACTGCGGCGATTGAGCAAGGAGCGGTAGCCGCGCAGCACCGAGCCCAACGTGAGTCGACCGGATGCGGTGGGTACGTGAGGCACCAGGACGAAGACGGCGAGTGCTGCGAGCGTGCTGACGCCCGCCAGCGCCACGAAGGGCGCCCGGTAGCCGGAGAGCTCGGCCAGCAGCGTCCCGGCCGGGACCCCGAGGATCTGACCGGCTGCCAGCCCGGTCATCACCCACCCGTTCGCCCAACCCCGCCGGTCGCCCGGAAAGTAGTCGCCGACGAAAGCGACGATGGCCCCACTCAGGATCCCCCCGGCAACCCCGGCCAGGGTACGAAAAGCCAACAACGACAAGTAGCTGCCGGCCACACCGTGCAGAGCCAGGGCGAAGGTCATCAAGACACTGCCCCACAGAAGAACCCGGCGCCGGCCGACCCGATCCGAGATCGGGCCGGCAACGAGCGCAAAAACACCCACGGTCGCGGCATACACCGTCATCAGGTGGCCCAAGCTCGCCATCGAAACGCCGAGCGCCTGGCCGATCGACGACAGTAGCGGCGCGATGACCATGACCTGGCTGGAGGCAGCGAACATCAGCAGCCACAGGGCGAAGAGAATTCGCCGGTCTTGCCGACCTCCAGTCTCGGTCATTGATCTTCGGGCCAGCGGTCAGCGATCAAGTCGGCAATCGCCGTCGCCAGAACCCGTCCGGCGATATCGCTGTAGTGGGCGCCGTCGGGTTCGACCGACATGGCGTACCGGGGCTCGAGTGGGGCCAGGGCGCCCCGCAGGTCGGCCACGTCCGGCGCCTCGTCTTCGCCGGCAAGCACCTGCTCGGCGAAGCGTTCGTAGCGCGGATCACGGTTGCGCGCGCGGGCCTCATCGAGCCACATCGGGACGGGCTGCAAGAGGAAAAAGGGAACAATACCGAGCTCGCCGCAGATCGACCTTGTCAGACGACGATTGAGTCGATAGTTGTCCGCCGCTTGGCGGACCAGGGCCGCTTCGTCGGCGACTTGGGTTGGGTCGACGATCCCGCCGAGGGTGGTCGAAGGCGGTGGCTCCCCAAGCTCGAGAGCGGCGCGGAAAAGAGGGAAGCTGGGTTTGAGGCGGAGCCAGGGCGGCGGGGCAAAAAGATCGTTCAAGCGCCCTTCCCAGGCACCGCGCAGCTGGGGAAAAAGAGGCGACTCCGAGCGGTAGTGCACTCGGTGGACGAGATCGTTGAGGCCGTCGAGGAAGACCACCGCGTCCGGTGGCGTCGGATCATTGCGCAGATGCGCCGTCAGCAGGGTGACCTCGTGGGTCGAGTTGTACCACGGGACGCCGAAGTTCATCACCCGCACCTGCCGGTCGGGGCGTCGTGCTTGCAGGGCGCTCTGCAATTGGGCCGGTACAGTGTAGGCATCAGCGACGCCCCAACCAAAAAGAGTGGAGCCGCCGAACGTCCACAGTACCAGAGGCGGTTGATCGGCGTGCTCGGCGCTCGGCGCCGGACCGCCGCGCCCCCCGTCCTCGGCGATGTTCAAGTACTCGCTGCTAAAGGGGCGGTTGATCAGGCCTGTCCAAGGGTGGGCCTGCCAATGGCCGTCGAGCACGTAGTCGTCCCAGGTCTGGCGGATGCGCCGGGTCTCCTCGGTGCCGGTCAGGTAGTAGTGCTCCGGGACGAAGGCCTCCGACAACCGGCTGCCGCCGAGGTTCTGATTCCAGATCGAGCGCTCGAGTGGGAAGGCGATGTGCAGGGCCACGAGCACCGCCCCCGTCAGCAACAAGGTATTGAGAAAGACCACTGCCACGGTCTGGTAACTCTGCGTCAGCCGGCCGCGCCCCATCGCTTCAACTCCTCTCCAACACCGCGATCCACTGAGTGGTCAGCAGGTCTTTCGGTCGACCGCCGGCCAGGGTCGCGGCGATCCAGGCGAAGAGACGCTGACGCCAGGACAGGGGCGCGATCATCGCCTCTTCATGGGCCACTCGCAAGCCACACTCGGCCGCCTGGCGACGAAACGAGGCTGGCGTCATCAGGGCCAGATGATCCCGCGCCTGCACGCCGGCCAGGGTCGGATCCCAGCGACCTGCGGCCAAAGCCCGGACGACCGGTGCCCACGCCGCGTTGGGTAACGAGGTGACGATGCAGCCGCCATCGGCCAGCACCCGCGCCGCCGCCGCCAAAGCGGCCCGAGGATCGACCAGATGCTCGAGTACATCGGCGAAGACGATACAGTCGACGCCCGGCCGCAGCGCCGCTAGCCCTTCCTCCGCGGTCGCCGCCAACACTAAGTCGAGGCGTCTGGACGCCACCGCTGCGAGATGCCAATCGGGCTCGATACCGATCACCCGCCGCCCGGGACGCCGATGCCGCTCGCCCAGGAGACCGTGACCGCAGCCGACGTCGACCAAGGTGGTAGCGTCGTCCGGCAGGTAAGGATCGAGCTCCTCCCGGCCATGGGCCGCCGGATCCTGGTAGCGATAGAGGCGAACCCCGGTGACCAGCCGGACCGCCGACGGCTCGGGTGGCCAGCCAGCGGCCAATAGGTGCTCGACATCTTCCGGCGCGGCAACAGCAAAGCCGCACCAGGGTTGCGCACCGGGGGACACGGCACGGGTCGACGCGCCGCCATCGAGGGCCTGAAGCTCGTAGTCGCGCGCGGTATAGGGCCCGGTCTCGGCTCGCCAACCCTGGGGCGGATCGACACCGTTGATCCGCGGCACCCGCCAACACTCGTCATCGGCCTCGGCCCGCGCCAGGGCGCCCGCCACCTCGGGCAAGGCCTCTACCCAGGGGTCGTCCATCACGGCCAAGGTACAGCCGGGCTCGATCGACTCTCCGGCTCCCCAGGCGACCCACCAGCCGGCGGCGCGGAAGCGACCTGCAACATGTCGTAGATGCGCCGCCACCACCGACCGCTGCTGCGGCATCCGCAGCCACAGGATTTTGCGCGACGCGTGGTCCTGGCTGATGTCTCGACTCGCCATGGAGCCCTATTGTGCCGCTTTCACAGGCTTGTAATCCACCGGCGCAAGAAATCTAATGGACCGCGTGAAGCTCTCAGTCGTTCTGGTGCACTACCACACACCGCAGTTGGCGGAGAGAGCCTGTCAGGCCCTCCTGCAGGACGCAGCGGCAAGCGGTCTCGAGCTCGAGCTGGTCCTGATCGACAACGGCAGCCAGCCGGAGGATCTCGCCCTGCTGGAGGGGCTACCTGCCCGGCGCATCAACCCTGGCGCCAACCTCGGCTATGCCGGTGGTGCCAACCTCGGGGTCCGCGAAACCTCCGCCGATTTCTTAGTTGTGATGAACCCGGACGTCGAGGTGCTCCCCGGATGTCTCGAGGCGCTGGTCGAATCCCTCGATGCAGGCTCCGCGGCCGTAGGCCCTCGCTTCTATTGGGATCATGATAAACGCTTTCTTCTGCCGCCGACCGAGCCAGTGAGCTTCGCCTTCGAGGCTTGCACCATCCTGGCCCGCCGCGGCGGCGCTTGGGCAAGCTACGCCCGGCGGCGCTGGCGACGCCACGCCCGGCGCCACTGGCTCGCCGGGGCGCCGCTGCCGAGCCACCAGCTGAGCGGCGCCTTGCTCGCTCTCCGGCGCACTGCCTGGGAGGCTATTGGCCCCTTCGACGAGGCCTATCGGCTGTACTTCGAAGAGACCGACTGGCTCACGCGGCTGCGCCGAGCCGGCCAGGCAGCTCGCTTCGTCCCCAACGCCGAAGCGGTGCACCTCTATGCCCAGAGCACGATCTCAGAGGAGCGAGCCGCGCAATGGTTCGAAGCGTCGAGCCGACGTTTCCGCCGCCAGGCTTACGGCGAGCTCTCCACCCGGATGCTCGAGGGCTTGAGTCGACGAATCGAGCCCCGGGTCGAGCCGGAAGGCCGCCAGCGCAGCAGCACTCCAAGCCAGGCACACTGGCTCGAGGTGTCGCCGTCTCCCCTCGGCTTCCCAGCGGCAGGGCGCCACTTCCCCACTGGCGACTTCGCCTGGGAGCTGCCCGAGCCGATTCGCCGCCGCATGGCCCCGGGACGCTACCTCCTGAGCGCCGTGGACAAAGCGGGTCACGGGATCGAGACCCGGGTTGTCGACATCTCGGCTCCAAGCCAGTCTCAAAGATAGCCTAGGCTGCGCAGCATCGTCCGGGTTTCGTCATCGAGTTCGCGGCTCACATCGATCCCGGGCAGAGGCTGCGTTTCCTCCCGCAGGCGGCGGCGCAGGCGTTCCATCCATTCCGCGACCTTGGGACTTTCCGGATCGAAACGGTCGACGAACTGCGGCGGGTCCTTCTCCAAGTCGTAGAATTCCCAGGCCCCTGAGGTGACGTCGAAGAAGATGCTGTGCCGTTCGCCGCGCAGCCCGAAGATCGTGTTCTGCGCTTGAGGCCGGTGCGTTTCCAGGAGAATCGACGGCGTCTCGGCGACGGAAGAGAGGAGATCGCGCCCGCGCATCGCCGGCCGAGGCTCGACGCCAAGCAGGCCGAGAAGGGTCGGCAACACATCGACGAGACCGACAAGATCCTGCCGACGCTGGCCACCGGCCACCCCTGACGCCAGCGGCGGCTTGAGGATCAACGGCACCCGCACCATGCAATCGTAGAGGGTTTGGACATGCCCACGGTAGCCGTGGCAACCCAGGCCTTCACCGTGGTCGGAGGTCAAGAGAATGAGGCTGTCGTGGTAAAGGCGGCGCGACTTCAGCTGCTGGATCAACCGTCCGACATGACGATCCACATAGGCGACTTCCCGGGCATAGCGCTCCACCACCTCTTCGCGCTCGACAATGAAGTCCGACAGCTGGACAACCAGCTGGACGCGGCGCCGGCGGTAGTTGGTGATGGTGGCGCGGTACTCCGTGAAGTGCTCCGCAGGCGGCCGCTCAGGATCAATCTCGGGCTTGATCCAACCTCGGCGCCGCAAGGATAGGCGGCGGACCCTGAACGGGTGGTCGCCCAGGATCACCAGCTCGTTGTCGCCCCGCTTGAGCTCGATCTCGAACCGCTCCACCGCCGATGTGCTAGTCGGCACCTGCCCCAGGCGCTTGCCGCCCAGGAAGACTTCTGCCGACCGCTCCGTCGTATCGTGGGCATTGTAGGGCTCATGGGGGTCCGCCCAATGGCTCCAAAGGAAGAACGGCGGGTCGAGATGCGCCAGAACGTCGAGCGTCGGTGACAGAACCTCGTCGGCGTTCAAGATCCAGGTATCGCGCAGACGATCCTCGAAGGTCTTGAAACCACGATCGAAGCCCCACGACCTGCCAAGCGGGGCGATGGCGACAACAGCAGCTGTTTCCAGGCCCGCCCCAGCAAGGATCTCAGCCATCACCGGTACCTCTTGCGGCAGCTTCGCCACCGCGTTGTTGACCACCCCGAGCTCAGACGGATGGCGCGAAGTGAACAGAGTGGCATGGCTCGGCGCGGTGATCGGGGACGGGCTGACGGCGTTCTCGAAGACGATGCCGTCGGCGGCCAGCCCGTCGATCGACGGCGTCACCGCAGATCGGCTGCCATAGACGCCGAGAAAGTCGGGGCGCAGGGTATCGACGACGATCAGCACTACGCTCGCCGGTCGGGCCGCCTGGTAAGGCCTGCCGCAACCGACGAGCAGCACCAAGGAGGCGAGATAGATCCCACACCGCCAGCAACGGATCACCGATCGTCCGCTTCGACTTCTCTGCTCGCTCACCCCGCCATGCTAGTCCACCTCGGCGGACAGCTCGAACGCCATCGAGCTTTTCATCACCGAGCCGCTAAAAATGGCTGGGATAGATAGACTACACGCCGTGGAATCCCGCACCGCCGGCCTGTTGCTGCACCCCACTGCCCTGCCGGGCCCCTACGGCATCGGCGACCTCGGACCGGCAGCGGACCGCTTTCTCGACTGGGCGGCAGCAGCCGGCCAGCGCTGGTGGCAGATCCTGCCGCTGACCCCGCCGGACGGCTGCTCGCCCTACAGCTGCTTATCGTCCTTTGCCGGCAATCCTCTGCTGATCTCGCCGCAGCTCCTGCAGCAACAGGACCTGCTCCTGGAGGACGATCTCGCGCCGGTACCGACCTTCCCCAGAGATCAGATCGACCTTGACGCGGCGGCCGCCTGGAAGTCGGACCTGTTGCGCCGTTCTTGGCAGCGCTTCCAGGACGTCGCCGACGAGGTGACGCGGCAACGACTGCAAGACTTCCGTCAAGCAGCGCGGCCCTGGCTCGACGATTGGACCCTCTTCGCCGCCCTGAGAACGCGCCACCAACATCGCGGCTGGTGGGAATGGCCGGCGGACCTGCGGCAGCGTCGAGACGCGGCGCTCGAGGCTGCACGCGACGCCGAGCGTACCGAGATCGACTACCAGGCTTACCTGCAATGGCTGTTCTTCGAGCAATGGCGGCGCGTCAAAGACGAAGCCACCCGCCGCGGCCTTCGTATCCTCGGCGACCTGCCGATCTATGTCTCCTGGAACAGTGCCGAAGTGTGGGCCAATCCCCATCTCTTCGAGCTCGACGACGAAGGGCATCCGTTAGCTGTGGCCGGCGTGCCGCCCGACGACTTCAGCGAAGACGGCCAGCGTTGGGGCAACCCGCTCTACCGCTGGGACCGCTTAGCGGAGGATGGCTATGCCTGGTGGATTGCTCGCCTGGCGGCCGTCCTCAAAGCCTGCGATCGGGTCCGCCTCGACCACTTCCGCGGCTTCGCCGGCTACTGGCGGGTACCGGCGGACGAACCCACCGCGGTCAACGGCGAATGGGTCGACGGCCCGGGCCTACCCTTCTTCGACGTCCTGCGGCAGGCCCTCGGCGACCTGCCGCTGATTGCCGAAGACCTCGGCGTCATCACGCCCGACGTCGAAGCCCTGCGCCGCGACACCGGCCTGCCGGGAATGAAAGTCCTACAGTTCGCTTTCGGCGACCCCGAGTCGCCGCACTGGCCGCACCGCTGCGAACGCGATGCCGTGGTCTACACCGGCACCCACGACAACGACACGACCCAAGGCTGGTATCGCACCCTCGACCCGCCAACGCGGCGACGCGTGCTGCGCTACACCGGCACCAGCGCGCGACGCATCCACCAAGGGCTCATCCGCCTCGCCTACACCTCCGTCGCAGACCTGGCGATCGTGCCGCTCCAAGACGTCTTCGGCCTGGGCAGCGAGGCCCGCATGAACACTCCTGGCACCACTCGAGGCAACTGGACCTGGCGCCTCGAGCCCGATTGGCTCGACGCCCGCCGCGCGCAGTGGCTGCGAGACTTGGCCGAGGTCAGCGGGCGGTTGCCTACCGAGGTCGCTTGGCCTTGATCGGCTCGAGACACTACAGCTTCTTTGGCATCAATCTAGTAACGCCGAGCGACGAACACCACCGTCGTGCGAGCCGGGACCACGAAAGTCTGCGCCGCCATTTCCCACGACGACGTGGCAACCACCGGATCTGCAGACGCCTGCTGCACCTCGTGGAGCTCGAAATCTCGAGCCGGCAGAGAAGGCGCAGCAAAGCGCTGCGGATGCGGGGTGGCGTTGAACAAGACGACGAGCATCTCGTGCCTCGAGTCTAACTCGCCCGCCGGATCGGCCAGGCTCATGACGATCAACCCTGGGGTCTGATGCGGTCCAGTGTTGAGAAAGCGGAGTCGGGCGATGACTTCGGCGCCACTCGGTAGATAAAACAAGGGCGAGCTTCGGCGAATACGAAGCATCTCGCGCAAATGGCGGGCGGCGGCTCGGATGTGCTCAGCATCGGGCCGCAGGGCGGGATCAGCCAAGAAGGGCCCGAACAAAGGCCAGTCCTCGCGATTCTTCGACGCCGGGGGCAGACCTCTGCCCCAGCCGTTCGCTTGGTAGGTGTAATCGAGCGCGTTGAACCAGTCGCCGGAGTTGTAGCTGTCGCGGTCGAGGGATTTCGAGCGCAGCATGTCCTGCCCGGCGTGGAAGAAGGGAATGCCTTGGCCGAGAGCTATCAACGCGTTGGCCAGATTCTGCAGTCGCACACGGTCATGCAGGGCAGTGTCGCGCGGCAGCTTGAGCTGCAGAGCATCGAAGAGGGTCTGGTTGTCGTGCGCCGCAGCGTATTGGAT
Organism: Acidobacteriota bacterium; assembly: GCA_039029035.1. GTDB lineage: Bacteria > Acidobacteriota > Thermoanaerobaculia > Multivoradales > J023 > JAAELT01. Next base: position 8,178 of record JBCCGX010000147.1, read on the forward strand.
ACTCTCTTGCGGCGCCAGGGTGTAGCCGGCGGGCTGGCCGTTGTAGTCGATCTGCCAGCCCTCGAGCTCGTGGCCGAAGCGATCGATCAAGGGATAGTGCCTCAGGCTGCCGGTGAGGGAGATCCGGAGCCAATCGGTGAGCTGGCGCAGGCGGTGGACCTGATCCTCGTGGCCGCCTTGATCGGTGCCATTGGGAGAGTGGAACAGGCCGCTGGCGAAGCCCTGCTCCTGCAGACCACCGAAGGGACCACCGCCGCGGATGGCATCACGGATGCGATCGTTGAACGTGCCAATACCAGTGCCTGCCATGTTCGCCAGACTAGCCTGCTCGAAACGGGCGTCACCTGCGATTTCACCAAAGCTCCAACCCTCTCCGTAGAGGAAGATCTCGCACCCGTCGACGCCGTCGACCTCCCGCGTCAAGGCATCCAGTGCCCTGCGGACCTCGAGCAGGCTCGATTTCGGATGGTGTCCCATGAGATCAAAGCGGAAGCCGTCGACCTTGTAATCGCGTGCCCAGGTGAGCAGCGAGTCGAGCATCAGCTTCTCCATCATCCGGTGCTCGACGGCGGTGTTGGGGCAACAAGAGGATCTCTCGACGACGCCGTCAGCATTCAGCCGGTGGTAGTAGCCGGGCACGATCTTGTCGAGTACTGACTTGGCTTCCTGGCCGGCGGCGTAGGTGTGGTTGTAGACCACGTCCATCACCACTCGCAGGCCGATCTCGGCCAGCGCTTGAACCATCTGGCGAAACTCGAGGATGCGCCGCGGGCTGTTGGGATTGGTCGAGTAACTGCCTTCGGGGACGGTGTAGTGCCAGGGATCGTAACCCCAATTGAACCCATCGTGATCGGCAATCGCTGCAATGGCTGCTTGCTGTTGCTCGGAGTCCGGTGGCAAGGCGGCGAGTTGGTCTAGATCAGGCTCTGCTTGGTCCGCGCGGCGCTCGGGAATGGTGGCGAGATCGAAGGCCGGCAGCAGATGGACGTGGCTGAGCCCGGCCCGAGCCAGGCGACGCAGATGCTCGCCCCCGGCCGAAGCCGCGGTGAAGGCCCGGAAGGTGCCACGCTCCTCCTCCGGCACCGTCGAGTCACCCCAGCTAAAATCACGCACGTGGAGCTCGTAGAGAGTCACGGCCTCAGGCCCCGAGAGAGTCGGCTTGCGCAGTTGCCTCCAGCCTTCGGGTCGAAGAGCCGCATCGTTCAAGTCGACGATCTGACTGTGGGTGCTGTCCGCTGCCAGAGATAGAGAGTACGGGTCGGTCACCCGGTTGATCTCGAATCGACCGGTCGAGGGGGCCCACACGACGATCTCGTACTGGTAGTACTTGCCGAGCCAACCGACGCCGCCTGTGGCGCTCCAGACGCCGCTAGCCGGGTCTTTGGCCATCGCCACACGGGTCGGAGGCGTCGCCGGCTCGGCATCGGCGCAGAGCAGCAGATGCACCGACCGCGCGGTGGGCGCCCAGAGGCGCAGGGTGCAGCCCAGCGAGAGATCGATGCCGAGCGGGCCGTCGTAGGCGAAGAGATCGTCGAGGACGCCCGGAATCTGGATCGAAGTGGCGTCGAGGACGGTGCCGTCCGAGGCCATGATCGACAGAGCGAACTGTCCCTCGAGGATCCAAGGCACTCGGACCAGATCCTCGTCGGCGATCCGGAGCGCCCGAAAGCCCGCCAGATGGCGGAATTTCTCTTGCACCGATGCCGGCAGGCCGGCAAGATCGGGAGTGAGCGTCAAGACCGCGTCACTGCCAACGACACCATGGCCCTCGAACCGTAAGTCGCCCGAGGCCGAGTGATGTAGGGCAAACGTAGCGTCCCCCGGTATGCCATCCGGACTGCAGGCCAGAATGTCTCCGAGGACCCAATGCGCGCGAGCGAACGCAAGGCGGCCGAGAGGACCGGCTGGACAAGCATCGGTGAGCGACATAGGCGGCCGAATCTACCAACTTCCCCGACTCTTGGCTTGCGGGTGGTGGCGAGACCGGCAGTTCTCGTGGCGACCACCGGGCTCATAACTCGGCACCTTCTGATACGGTTCGCGCGCCATGGATCTCACCCACCCACGCCCCCAACCGGCTGGCCCGCTGCAGCCATTTGCGCCCGCAGAGTTGGACCACCTCGGTCTGTCCGAGACCGAGGTCAACCGCTGGCTCTGGCGCCTGGCGGGACTGGGGATCGCCTTGCGAGGACTGCTCTACTTACTGCGCTGCCCGATCTGGACGGACGAGGCCAAGATGGCCACCAGCCTACTCGACCGCAGCTACGCCGGCCTGCTCGAGCCGCTCGCATACTCGCAGATCGCACCCGTTCTTTTCATGTGGATCCAGGAAACGGCCACAGTCCTCTTCGGATTCACGGAGTTCTCGTTGCGTCTGTTCCCGCTCTGTGCCGGCATCGGCAGTGTTCTCCTCATGCGCCATCTGGCGAGTCGAGTGCTCGGTGGCGCACCCGCGATCCTAGCCATGGCCCTCTTCGCTGTCTCGTACTACCCGGTGCGCCACAGCGCCGAGCTCAAGCCTTATGCCACCGACTTGCTGGCCTCGATCGTGCTCACCGTCGCCGCGGTCGAATGGCTCAGGCAGCCGGGGCGCCCACGCGGTCTATGGCTCTTCGCGGTGCTCGCTCCGCTGATGATCGCCCTGTCTTACCCGGCGATCTTCACCGCCGCCGGCATCCTCGCGGCGCTGGCGATCCCGGTCTGGCAACAGCGCAGTTGGGCAGTTCGATGGGCCTGGGCCAGCAGCGCGCTCGCGGCCGTGCTCGCGTTCGGCGGCATCTTCTTCTTCGTCACAGCCAAGCATTTCGCCACCCGAAGCGTGGCCAAGATGCCCTGGGAGTGGGGTTTCCCCCCCTTGGATGATCCCCTGGGCGCCTTGGAATGGGTGATCCGGGCACACACCGGAAGGACCTTCGGCTACCCGATCGGCGGTGAGAACGGTGGCAGTCTCCTGACTTTCGTCGCCTTCGCCTTGGGTTTGGTCGTGCTCTATCGCCACGGCAAGTATCGCCGGCTGGGCCTCTTGCTGATGCCCTTCGCCATGGGCTTCATCGCCGCCGTTTTGCAGAAGTATCCCTACGGCGGCAGCGGCCGGGTCTCCCAATACCTGGCCCCTGCGATCTGCCTGTTGGCCGGCCTTGGGGCCGCCCATCTGTCGTCCCTCGCCAAGCGGGCGGCGAAACGCCAGCGTGTCCAAAGGGGTGTCTTGAGATTCCTCGTCGTCTTTGGCCTCTTGATCGGCACCGCGGCGGTCCTGCGCCCCTACCGAGACCCACCCGACAGGACCGGCCGTGATTTCGCCCGCTGGTTCTGGGATGTCAGGTCGCGCGACGCCGAACTGGTCTCGGCCTGGGAGGATCTGCAACTCGAGTTTGCCCGGCCGCCGGCTCGTTGGGCGCCGGGCGGCGCCGCCTTCCGTATCAACCAGAAGATCTACTACCCGAGGAGACGTCGCGGTGAGGCCGCAGATCTCTCCCGTGTGTCGCGCCAGCGCCCTTTGCGGGTGGTGTTCCAGGGTACGGCTGTCGAGGGCCAACGCGAGGCCCTCGAGGCTTGGCTGCTCGACATGCAGACGCGCTACGAGCTCCTCAGTCAAGAGAGGCTCCGACTGGGTGCCTTCAAGGAGCAGCACGGACGGGAAGACTGGATCGAGGTCTTAACTTTCGTGCCGTTCGGAAGCTAACGCAGCACGACTCGACGGGCGCGCAACTGGACGCGCCCCGCGACCTTGATCTTGCCAGTGACCAGCAGCAAGGCGCGGCTCTGCGGATCGAGATAGAGATCGATGTCGCCCTCCAGGCCGAGCAGCTTGAAGCCGCGCCGTTCCTCACCCGCTCCCCCTCCCACCGGCGGACCGGGGCGCAGGGCCACGCGCAAGGCTTCGACCTCTCTTGCGACGTTGCGCTCACTGGTCGGCGAGACTTCCTCGTAGTCGACCCGGATTTGCTCTCTCGAACGTACGGAGACGTCCACCGGGCTGACGTGGCCACGCGAAAAAACGTGCATCGATAGCCGATCGCCAGGCGCCTCGAGATCCCCTGCCGGAATGGCGTAAAGCAGCGCCGCCGCCTCGGTCACGACCACATCGCCGGGCAGCGCCGAAGGCAAGGCGATACGCTTTTCTTGCACTTGCGACCACTGGCCAAAGGGCAGCCCGGACTCGCCCTCACCGGGTTTCAGGGTCTTGGTATGCACGGCTTTGGCGGCATAGCGATAGGTGCGGTGACGCTGGCGCTTCTTGGAGATCGACAACTCGCTGCGCTGCAGCGCACGGGCGTTCTCTGGCTCGAATAGAAAGCGAACTCGGGATTCCTGCCCCAGGACGGTCGTGCGAAGGGTCAGCAGATAGCTCGCCGCACCGTTCGGCTGCCATAGGTCGCTGGCTTCAGGAACGATCAGCTCGGCATCGACCTCGCTGGCCAGAGCCGAGCCCAGATCGACTTCCGAGCGAGCGGTGACGAAGAGCTTCGTCGCCTCGAGCTCGATGCGTGACCAGCCGACACGGTCCGGATCGTGTTCGGGATGAGCGGTTGCAGGCATGTCGGACCAGGCCAGTCGAAGAACAGCGAAGGTAAAAGCCTTAAGCGCTACACGTCGCATGGCGTAACATTATGCCATGCGCTACCGGTGGGCAGCAGAGCAGCCAGGTCGAGAGCCATGAGCCACCTCGAAACAGCCGCGGGTCCGCAGCGCGGGCTACGTGAGATCGTCTCCTACAGCTTGCTCAGCGGACTCTGCCCGCTGATCCCGATCCCTTTTCTGGACGACTG